>CAYTWG010000010.1:0-51938 GCA_964442005.1 uncultured Bacteroides sp.
TATTCCTCGGTACTACCGGTGTCGGTAAGACTGAGCTTGCCAAGGCACTTGCCGAGTATCTGTTTGACGACGAGAATATGATGACGCGTATAGACATGAGTGAGTATCAGGAGAAACACGCTGTGTCACGTCTTGTCGGAGCGCCTCCCGGATACGTCGGCTACGACGAGGGCGGTCAGCTGACAGAGGCTGTCAGACGTAAACCCTACTCGGTTGTCCTCTTCGATGAAATCGAGAAAGCTCACCCTGACGTGTTCAACATTCTTCTTCAGGTGCTTGATGACGGACGACTGACTGATAACAAGGGTCGTATGGTCAACTTCAAGAACACCATTATAATAATGACATCCAACATGGGGTCTAACGTGATACGTGAGAATTTTGAGAAGATGACTGAAGATAACCGTTTCGAGACTATCGAAAAGACGAAAGGTCAGGTGCTCGACATGCTGAAACAGACGATACGTCCCGAGTTCCTCAATCGTATTGATGAAATCATCATGTTCACCCCGCTTAACGAGGCTGAGATAGAGGAAATCGTAGGACTTCAGGTAAAGGGTATTCAGAAGATGCTTGCTACCAACGGCGTCACTCTTCAGGTCACTCCGGCGGCTCTCCATTATCTTGCTGAGGAGGGATATGATCCCGAGTTCGGCGCACGTCCTGTAAAGCGTGTCATCCACCGAATGGTACTTAACCGTCTTTCAAAGGATATTCTTGCGCAGAAAGTTGACAGGGATCGTCCCATCATCATAGATGTTGAAAACGATGCTCTCGTGTTTAAGAACTAAACATCGCGTGGAGTCCCGGTGAGGGAATCCGACTAACCTATATTTTAGCGTCCGCAATCTTTTTAACGACAGTTAAAAGAGAGCGGACGCTAAACTTTTTATAACTGCAATTGTTTAGATAATAGAAAATTAATTAAATATAAAATCAAAATTACTATGAAACGATTCTTCTATTTACTTTTTGTTTTGCCGCTGTTCATGGTATCATGTAGCGATGATAATGATGTACCTAACGTAAATGTCTATGCCGAATTTTCGGGTGGCACACGGGTTGATGATGTAATTTATGTAGTTCAAGGAGATACATTCTCTATTGACGGTATCAACATCGAAAGCCTTGACAAGAAAAGTGCGCTCATCGGTGGTGCGACCTATTACTGGGATTATATGAGAATCGGCACTACTATTGAAGCTCCTTACTCAATGGAAATCAATACCGCCGACCTCCCCGTAGGAAATCATCTTCTTCAGGTCGAAATCTCAATTTATGCGGTAGATTATTCACCTTGCATGGGTTACATGGCTTATAAGATCAAGATTGTACCTTCAGCCGATGATATTCCTTCAGCAGCAAATCCCGATGCTCCCGATGCAAATCGTCTCCGTGCTGACATACGTGTCAACGATAAATAATACAGTCTCATTATAATAAATTTTATAATTATTGACCGTCTGAATTTCATTTCAGGCGGTCAATTTTTATAATAAAGTACTTAAACGGTCGTTAACATTTATATGACGGTGCGTTATGTCAGTTCGTTTTCGGTCAGGTCTCTTCACGGTATGATCAACCGATGTTTGCTCGGGATGCTTTGTGAGCTATATCCGGGCAAAGTGGAGTGTTATGCGACGAAATCGTCATTGGAGATGCTGCGTGACTCGGTCCCGTCGGGTGCGGTTAGTCGATGGCACGCTTTGCCGGTCAACTCGCGTCCCGGAAAGATATGGTTGCTTTTACGCTATATTTCATCAGCATTTTACAATATCCTCATTCTCCTTTTCAGTCGGCGTGACGACATACTCTTCTATAATTTCAATAATGTCATGTCAACAAGACTGCTTAATGCGGTCAACCGTTTCATGCACCGTAATATAGTGATATGCTGTCATGGTGAGATGGAGTATATCGCCAATGCGTCCAAACACAGTCAATTATACAAACGTCTTATGTCGGCTCTCACGAATGGATTCTTTAACAGTCGACGTAAGTCGGTGTCCGACGGAATGAGGTTTATTGTCTTTGGTGATGTCATACGCGACAATCTGAGTCGTTATCTGAGTGATGTACTGATGGAACGTATCCATGTGGTGGATCATCCTGTTGAAATGCTTCCACAGACGGTCACTGCCAACTCCGGGCATGGCGGTATCAGAATAGGAACGGCAGGGATACTGAACAGTTACAAGGGGAGTGACAGCTATCCCGTTTTGGCTCTGGCATTGAACGATTGCGACAACATTTATTTCAGCGTTGTAGGGCATCTGCAGTGTGACAGTGAACCTCTTAGACGAGCCGGTATAGATTTATCGGGATGTGCCGATGACCATATTTCCGATGATGAGTTCTTAAAGCGTGTCAGCGGTCTTGACTATCTACTGTTTCTTTATCCTGCTGATACTTACCGGCTCATAGCAAGCGGAGCAATTCTTGACTCGATAAGATTCCGTCGCCCGATAATAGGAATATCTACCGACTATTTCCGTTATATTTTTGATAAGTTCGGACAACTCGGATTTCTTGCCGATGATGTCGACAGCCTTGCTGACACAATACGAAAGTTTAAGGAGAAGGATATTCCTGCGTTTGATTTTGACGGTGTCGCACGGAGGCTTTCTCCTGAAGCGCTTTTGCCTGCGTTGAAAGATGTTATGGAAAATTGTTATGTACCATTGTCTAATTCTGCCGATAAATGATTGTAGCCTCGATAGTGACATATCATACTGATCTTGATGAGTTGGCGACTGTGCTCCACTGTCTATGCCGTTGCCCGATGGTGAAACGTGTCGATGTCGTGGACAATGGGTCGGAAGAACGTATTGCAGAGTTCTGTAAAATCTATGGTCGACGGGTATGCTATATTCCGGCTCCCAACCGTGGCTACGGCGCCGGACACAATCTGTCTATACGCCGCAGCATGAAGGAGAACGACACAGACTATCACCTGGTCATAAATAGTGATGTTTATTTCGCTCCCGGCGTGATTGAGTCATTAATAACGGTGATGGAAAACGATAGCGGAGTGGGGCAGATCATCCCGCGTGTCATATATCCCGACGGACGTCCGCAGTGTGCTTATCATCCCATTCCTTCTCCAATGGATCTTATCAGTCATCGTTTTGTCCCAAAGAGATTTAACCGACGCCGCATGCAGCGGTATGAAATTGACGCGACGCAATATACACGCCCTGTAAACATCCCATATCATCATGGATGTTTCATGTTGTTCCGGATGTCAGCGTTGAAGGAGGTTGGAATCTTTGACGAGCGTTTCTTTATGTATCCCGAGGATATAGATATGTCACGACGTGTACATGCGGCATACAAGACGTTTGTGGTGCCGTCGTTGACGGTTACGCATATTCATCATGCCGCTTCGCGTGCTAATTTACGCATGCTGTGGATTCATGCCAGCAACATGATTAAATATTTCATTAAGTGGGGCTTTGTTTTTGATCGCTCCCGTCGTGAGTTCAATCGTCGGCTCATCGCCGAGCTTGAAGCGGCTCGTAAGTGATTTTTTGCGTTACCTCGTTGTCATTCTTTTTCCGACAGTTCAAGCCAGCGCATCTCTTTCTCGTCTATAATATCTTTGAGTTCGCTGTAACGGCGTGATTTTTCAGCCATGTCGTTGATTGTCGTACCACTGTTAAACAACATCTCCAGTTCGTTTTTCTCGGTGTTAAGCGTCTCCAATTCAGCTGTCAATGCGTTAAATTCCTGACGTTCTTTGAAACTCATACGCTCCGGACGTTCAGTGCGTTGTTTTTCAGTTTGTTTGGAGGGCTTGACTTCTTTTGCTGCAGTTTGAGATTCCTGTTCTGATTTCCATGTGCGGTACTCCGTGTAGTTGCCGGGAAAATCTTTTATAACGCCGTTGCCTTCAAACACAAACAGATGATCAACAATTGAGTCAAGAAAAAAACGGTCGTGAGATATAACGATAAGACACCCCTTGAATTCTGTAAGATACTCTTCAAGAATGCCGAGGGTCACTATGTCAAGGTCATTGGTCGGCTCGTCAAGAATGAGGAAATTAGGTGACTTTATAAGTACTGACGCAAGGTGTAGTCGGCTTAACTCTCCACCGCTGAGGGTGTGGATATATTTTTGCTGATCGGCTGGTGAGAATAAGAAACGCTGTAAGAACTGCATTGGCGAGAAGTGTTGTCCGCCGTTTATCACTACGTCTTCGCAGATCTCGTTAATGGCATCGATAACACGCTTTTCTCGATTGAATGAGATGCCATCCTGATTATAATAACCAAATTTTACCGTTTCTCCGATATCCCATTTTCCCGAGTCAGGATTAACGAGCCCCTGGAGCATTTTGATGAAAGTCGATTTTCCCACACCGTTTTCACCTATGATTCCAAGTTTTTCATATCGTGCAAACGTATAGGTGAAATCATCCAGTATGACCTTATCATCAAACCGTTTTGATATACCCTTCGCCTCAAAAATTTTCGACCCGATATAGCTGGATTTGACATCGAGATTGACATTTCGCTCGCGCAGATCGATGTGGGAACGTTCTTTCAGATCATAGAACGCATCGATGCGGTATTTTGCTTTTCCTGCGCGTGCCTGCGGTTGGCGATTCATCCATTCCTGCTCACGGCGCAATGTATTCTTTATCTTCGCCAGTTCTGCAGTCATGGCTTCAATGCGTTCGGCTCGACGACGCATGTAGTAGTCATAATTGCCGTCGTATGTAAAAATTTGCTGTCGGTCAATTTCGATGATTTTATTGCAAACACGGTCAAGAAAATATCGATCGTGTGTGACCATCAGTAGCGTGACACGTGAGCGTTTCAGCCAGTTTTCAAGCCATTCGATTGTCGTTATGTCAAGATGATTGGTCGGCTCGTCAAGGATTATCAGATCGGGATTCTCAAGGATTACCTTGGCAAGACTCACACGCTTGCGTTGACCACCCGACAATGTTTTGACTTTCTGGTTAAGATTGGTGATTTTTAACTGATAAAGCAGCTGTTTGAGTCGGTCCTCATAATCCCATGCGCCGGCAGCGTCCATTTCATGCATAGATTTCTCCAATTGCTCGCTGTCGTTGCTTTCAAGAGCTTTCTCATATTGAGCTATTACTGATGCTATCTCGGAATTGTCGGCAAGGCAGGCATCGATGACAGTCAGTTCGTTGTCAAGATATGGCGTCTGTTCAAGCAGCGCGACTTTTATATCGTTATGGAACGTAATTTTACCGCTGTCGGCACTTTCAGTTCCTGCGATACACCGTAGCAGAGTCGTTTTACCGGTTCCGTTTTTGGCTATTACTCCAATTTTGTCACCCTCGTTCACGCCAAAAGTCACGTCACCAAACAGCAGCCGGTCACCGACGCTTTTCGTGAGATTTTCAATCTGCAGATAGCTGGTCATGTAATGATTTGTGTTTAGTCTGAAAAAATAATAGCCCGCAACCTAAGCGGTTGCGGGCTATCTTCCGGAGGTTCCTAGCAGAATCGAACTGCTGTAAACGGTTTTGCAGACCGGTGCCTAACCACTCGGCCAAGGAACCATGTCGTGGTTTTGTGAGTGCAAAGGTAAAACAAAACTTTTAATTATGCAACACTTCTGCCTGATTATTTTCTATCTGATTATATTATGCCGGTTCTAAAATTTGTAAAATGGAGCTGTGTAGCGGTTTGTTAAAATATGATAATGAATATGGTAATGTCGGGATAATTGCCTGGTTAATCGAATGTTTTTGTGGTGTAATGAGAAAATAAATAAATTTGTAAGACGTTTAATATACTATATTGTAGGTAAATCAGTTCATAACAAATTATTATATCTCAAATGAAAAAAATCGTATTATTAATATTTTCGGCATTTATATTTTTCGGCATTAGTGCTGCAGAATATCCTTACATGCTTATAATGCAGAAGGACGGCACGGAAAGGACGTTTGATGCCATCGGTCTTGAGTTTGCGGTATCAGATGGAAATCTATCGGTCATTTCTTCCGGAGCTGAAGTGTCATTTCGACTTTCTGACTTGGATTATATGGTTTTCACTTCTGATACATCACAAGTCAGTGATATTATTGCTGATGATTGTGAGGTCGAAGTCTATGATACCGGCGGTGTCTTTTTAGGTCGTTTCGAGACATTGTCTCAGGCTCGTGCTTCTATTGATGCTACAGGAGTTTATATTGTGAAGAGTAAAGACAGAACCTTAAAAATAGCCCTATCTAAATGAATTATCGAAATATATTATTGACTGTAACATTGATGACCGGTGCGGTAGCATCGGCACAGACATTTCATATACAGAATGAATCTGTAACTTATAGTTTTCCCTCTGCGGAGTCAGGGATAATGCAGTTTGGTCCTGAAGGGGACCTTACTGTTATGGGGCGTCCGTTTTCGCTATCGGATGCTACCCGCATGTGGGTTGACGATTCTCAGGTAGAGAATAGTGTAGTGACGGTGACTTATTCCGGATCGGCAGCTATGGTGGAAATTCCCGGAAATATTGCCAAATATGTGAGTGCAACCGTCAGTGGTGCGAATGTCTCGCTGATACAGAGTTCCGAAGTCTCGGCATCCACATGTGGAGAAATACGTTATCGCCTTTCGGGTTCATCAACCGATGGGTCTTTCAGTATAAGCGGTTCGTTTAAATCTACGATTGAACTTGCCGGACTTAATCTGTCAAGCACAACAGGGGCGCCTCTTGACATTCAGATAGGCAAACGCATTGCTATCGAAGTTGCCGAGGGAACGGTAAATACTTTGACTGACTGTCCGTCGGGTAGTCAGAAAGGTTGTATTGTCGGTAAAGGACATCTTGAATTTAAGGGAACCGGCGAGCTTACAATATCAGGAAATACCTCCCATGCCATCTATGCCAAGGAATACATTGAAGTATCAAAGTGTAAAATAAGTGTAGTTTCAGCAAAGAAAGACGGTGTGAACTGTAATCAATACTTCAAAATGAAGAGTGGCACACTGTCAATCGATAATACCGGTGACGATGGGATACAGGTATCGTTTAAGGATGAATCGGACCGGGAGGATGAAGATACAGGTTCGGCTATCATTAGTGGTGGTAACCTTACTGTCGGTGTTTCGGCTGATGCGGCAAAAGGCATAAAGTGCGAAGGTCCGGTACAGATTACCGGCGGAGTCATAAATGTTACCGTTACGGGTAACGGAATCTATGACAGTGCTAAATCCAAGACCAAGGCTTCGGCTTGTCTTGCTTCCGACACGGATATAACCATTGATGGCGGAACGCTTATTCTATTTGCTACCGGTGGTGGCGGCAAGGGTATCAATTGTGACGGAAAACTGACAATAAATGGCGGTTCTATTGATATTTCAACATCAGGTGGCGTTGTTGCTTATGTCAACAACATTCTATATACCAATTATACCGGAAACACTGACCGTCTGAACAGCGACATGAAGTCATCGCCTAAAGGTATAAAGGCTGACGGCGACGTGGAGATCAATGGGGGAGAGATAAACGTCCTCACGACCGGTAACGGTGCTGAAGGTATTGAAAGTAAATCAGTTCTGACTATAAATGACGGTAATATAACAGTTAAATCTACTGATGACGCCATTAATTCGTCAAGTCACATGTATATAAAGGGAGGAACAGTCACCGTTGTTGCGACAGGTAACGACGGACTTGATTCAAACGGAAATCTTTATATCCAGGGTGGCTACATAATGGCATTTGGCTCGAGAAGTCCGGAGTGTGGTATCGATGCTAATGAGGAGGAAGGGTACACTGTTATTTTTACCGGCGGTACTCTTCTCGCTGTCGGTGGGGGAAATTCAGTTCCATCGTCATCATCAGGCTCATCTCAGCCTTATGTATCGGCTTCAGGCAGCGTGTCAGTAGGTATGCTGATTACTCTTTCCGACAGTTCTAATACCGAACTTGCGCAGTTCATTGTCCCCGATAACTATTCGGCATCGTCAGGTAGCAGCGGGTGGGGTGGTCCTGGTGGAAATTCAGGAAGCAGCACTATACTTATAACGTGTGACGGTCTGACGAATGGTTCAAATTATACCCTTAAGTACGGAACCAAGAGTAGTAGCGTATCGGCACGTCTGACCGGTAGCAGCGGCGGTTTCCGTCCCGGTCATTGAGAACCAGTATAGACAAACTGATACAATACAGCCGGATTGCACTTATTGAGCAATCTGGCTGTATTGTTATGTAGCGTGTCTTATTTTACGATGAATGCGCGTCCGCGGGTGACGTATTGCCCTGCCGGGAGAGCGATTGTATTGCTGCCCGGATGTAGCTGAGTGAGACTCACGACAGCTCCGGTCACATTATATACGGCAAACTGTTGTTCTTGAGTGGATATCACTTCGATACCGCCGTCGACAAGATTGATTACCAATAAGCCGACATTGTCATAGGCGACGTTTTCAACGCCCGAACGTCCCCAGTAGTACAGGCGGAAATTGTCAGCCTGAAACCATCCGGCTGTGCCTGAACCGGTACCGGTCGATCTGACACCTATTCTCATCGGTTCACCGGCGAGCAATTGGATGTCGCTGACCGTAAAGTGATACCAGTCGTTGTTGTTGTCACCACTGACGTTTGACAGCCGGGCTGAGGAATATTCGGTACCGCCTGTTTCGGCATATACGTGCTGGTCAGTCAGGCAGTGTGTTCCGTCAGTGTTTCGTAGAGCTGCTTCAAGAGAATATGTGCCGTTTGGCAATCCGCGTATCACCTGATAAAGATCAAGCGAAATGATATCGCCATGGCAAAGGCTTACAAATGAAATACCGTCATCGGCAGGACGGTCGCTCCATGTAGCAAATGAGCTCCACCCGCTTGCTCTGTCGTTTGTAAGCCAACCGTTGATGTCATCCTCAAAACTGGGATTTACGATAAATCCGGTCATGTCGAGGTTTTCACCGGGGACGGGTTCGGCACTTTTTTTTACTTGGTCAAAAAGGGATTGGAGCCGTGCTCGTGCATCTTCGATGTCCTCTATTGTAGACTCGTCGCTTGCAGCAATTTTTCGACAATCCTCGATGAGTGCGAGTAGATCGGATTTGTCATCAGAAGTTACAATTTTTGATGCAAATTCCGATGCCTCGGTCATGAGTTCATTCAGTCGTGACATGTAGCTCATTGATTTGCGGGCGTTGTCGAGGGCGCTCTGTATCATTGAGATAGACTCTTCTAGAGCATTCTTGTCCATAGTGTCGATGTCAGTCACTCCGGCGATTGCATCGGCGAGAGGCTTCCTGGTCGCTCCGGCTATCGATGCCTGATCGATTGCCTGCGCCTCATTTATCAGATTTGACAGGCGCCGGCGTAGGAATGACAGGTCCTCAGGCGCCCCTTTGATATTTATGGTAACGGGTTCGCTAATGGCGGGAGCAATTGATGTCGTGCCGCTATATTTTGCTGTCAGTGTGTGACTTCCGTCGTATAGCCCGCTACAAGAGTAAACCGCAGTCCCGCTATTGTCGAGTTGTAGCGTACCAATTATCTTGTTGTCGCATAGCAGTTGCACGTATGCATTTTCGGAATCACCTCCGGTCACAGTTATCGTAATGTCAAAAGGTATGTCCGAGTTATGTTCTCCGGGTTCAACCGATATTACGGCTTTCGCACCGGAACGTCGGTTGTCAGCTGCGATGCGGTAGAGACCGCTGGCGTGTTCGCGCAGGGTTGGAGCAAATTCTGAATTTTTGAATTTACCGATGCTGTTTCCGCTCCACATTTCCGTTATGGAGACCGTCTGATCAGGCGCAAATCCAAGTTTGGTAAGATCGAGAGCTACCGTTGCTGAATTGTCAGGAGTCGGGTCAGAAGTAAATACACGGAATTCCATCGAAACGCCCTCTGAAGCCAATGCAACATCTGCATCATAACCTGTCAGGACTTTAAACGTATTGAAATCGTGACCCTCAGGGAGTGTGAAAACGAGCATAGACGGAGCATTTACACCAAATCCGGTCGTATAGTCGGTATTGCCGAGACGCAGAGTGTTGCCGCTATTGTTTTTATTGATTTGGGGGGCATTCCATCCGTTGACGGGATTGGCATCCCAGGCAATAGATGTGAGCGATGTTTCAGTGCCGTTTGCCGAAATTAGGACAGGATTAATCCAGTCGGCATGATCGTTTGTGAGTCCGTCACCACCGTTTGTGACAACGAGATAGAGTTTTGATGCTCCTGTTATATCAGCTTGCAGTTCTACTTCTTTTTCAGCTGATTCCCGGCTTATCAGACCGCTGCAAGCCACCTGTTTTGCCGGGTCGATCTTGATTGTGACATCACCGCCGTTCCATCGGTCGGTGGATTCTTCTCGTAAAGTCGGGTCGTAGTTGAACACCATAAATTCAACTGATGACTTGCTACCCTGGTCGCTACCGGTGTTGTCAATGCCGGCAAGAGCGGTGAACTTTGTCGCACCTTCAGGGAGATCGAACAGCAGGATAGAGTTGGCATGCACGGCATATCCTTTGTCGTACTTGTTTCCGTCAATTGAGAGTTGACCACCATTGAGATTTCTGTTGACATGGATGTTACCCCATCCGCATGTCCCTCTGAGATATTTCGCTGTGGTGAGGTCAACCGTAGAGCCGTCGGCAAGGGTCACTACCGGATTAATCCAGTCGGCATGGTCAGAATCATATCCGTCGCCTCCGTCAGTGACTATCAGGGCGAGTTGTCGGCTGCCGGTCGGAATCGTTACATCTACATCGGTAGCATATCCGGTTGTCAGATAAGAGATTGTTCCGCTGCGATAGAGTGCGTCGGCGGTGTTTACGAAAGAAGAACCGCCGGTATTGAACAAGGCGACGAATTTGTCTCCGTTAGCCGGGTCGTCAGCGCTCCAGATGATCGAAGTGCCGTCGTTGCTTACCTGACGGTTTGCTGCCGAGTAGCTGTGCATGTAAAGCACGTTTCTGTTGGTAAGCAGCGAGTCTGTTGCGGCATCATTCTGTGGCATGTCACCGCCAAACATAAGCGGAGACTTGAAGATGGTCCATAGATTCATCATCGTGTATTGCTCGTCACGCGTGAAGTTAGTGAAACGTTCACTGCCGCGTTCGCCGCGGATGCTTATTTTCCCGAGGGGAAGCATGTCGGCATCAGCCCAGGTGCCGGGTGCTATGTAAGGCGCCCATTTAGCGCATATACCAAACTGGTAGTTGAGCTGGCTCCAGTTATCCCAGAAATCATCGACTGTGCGCCACATATTGGCATGTGTCAACACGTGGTCAACTTTTTCAATCGGAGTCTCTCCGGGAGATATACTGAGTACGATAGGTCGACCGCAATTGTCGATTGCATTTCTTATCATCTCGATTTCGGCTGTGTGATAAGGACGTGAGAGGTCATCGATTTTTATGAAGTCGACACCCCACTCGGCGTAGAGATCGAATATCGAATTATAGTATTCTTGTGCGCCCGGTTTACGCCAGTCGACCTTGTAGTTGTCGCGTAGCCATGTGCAAGCCGAGTCATTACTTGCTATCATGTCACATGTGATGCCGTTAGTGCCCTTGACAGGTAATTTCTTTGCTGCTGCCTCTTTGGGAAGTCCGCGCATGATGTGAATACCGAATTTCAGTCCCTTGGAGTGAACATAGTCGGCGAGAGGGCGGAAACCTGCGCCATCGGCTGCCGATGGGAATCGATTGAGTGCCGGAGTGTAGCGACCGTATTCATCATAGACATAAATCGGGTTAGTCTGGTTATATCCGCCCGCTTTGTCGTTTTCGACAAACCAACGGATGTCGACCACTACGTATTCCCATCCGTAGTCTGAAAGTTTCGCCGCCATGTAGTCAGCATTGGCTTTGACTTCAGATTCCACTACAGTAGGACCATAACAATCCCATGAGTTCCATCCCATAGGTGGTGTGAGAGCCCATTTTTGGAACGGCAGCTCATTTCCCGTCTGGGCGTTTGCCGCAGTTATCGCCATTACCGCGGCAATCGCTATTAAAAGTTTCTTCATGATTGAATATAGGTTAAAATTATATAGGTTACAAATAAATTTCTTAGCAAAATTACAAAAAAATCATAAAACCGACACAGCGATAATTCATTATTTCGTTGATGATTCTAAAATTGAGGAAATAGTAATACTGTGGTGTGGGAGTTGTTGGCGGCGTTTTAATGTTTGACAGATTTTGTGTACCTTTGCATCCGTTTTACGATAGGTACAAAAAGGATTATGATTGCTGTAAATAATTTAGGTATTCAGTTTGGAAAAAGAGTTTTGTTTCAGGATGTGAATCTTAAATTCACCCCCGGGAACTGTTACGGTATTATCGGTGCCAATGGAGCGGGAAAATCGACATTGATGCGTATTCTCAGCGATCAGTTGTCGCCGACACATGGATCGGTCACACAAGGTCCCGGTGAACGAATGAGTGTTCTTGAACAGGATCATTTCAAATTTGATGACTTCACGGTGATTGATACAGTGTTGCAAGGACATACGGTTCTGTGGGACATAATTAAGGAAAAGGAAGCTCTTTATGCCAAGGCTGATTTTTCTGATGCCGACGGTATACGTGCATCGGAACTCGAAGATAAATTTGCCGAACTTGAAGGGTGGAATGCTGAGAGCGATGCTGCCGAACTGCTCAGCGGTCTCGGCATTAAGGAGGATCGGCACTACATGCTGATGAAAGATCTGAGCGGTAATGAGAAAGTGAGGGTATTGCTTGCAAAAGCTCTTTTCGGCAATCCCGACAATCTGTTGCTCGATGAGCCGACCAATGACCTTGACCTTGACACGGTTGCATGGCTTGAAAACTATCTCTCCAAGTTTGAGAATACGGTACTCGTCGTTTCTCATGACCGACATTTTCTTGACTCGGTATGTACCCATACACTCGACATTGATTATAATAAGGTACAGTTGTTTGCCGGTAATTACAGCTTCTGGTATGAGTCGAGCCAACTTGCTCTCCGTCAGCAACAGCAGCAGAATAAGAAAGCTGAGGAAAAGCGCAAGGAGTTGCTTGAGTTTATCCAGCGTTTCAGTGCCAATGTCGCAAAATCTAAGCAGACAACCTCGCGTAAAAAGATGCTTGAAAAGCTTAATGTTGAGGAGATACAGCCGTCATCACGCCGCTATCCGGGTATCATTTTCACTCCTTCACGTGAACCGGGTAACAAGATTCTTGAAGTCAGCGGTCTGACTGCATCGATTGACGGGCAGTTGCTTTTTAAAGACGTTAATTTTCAGATAGAGAAAGGCGATAAGGTCGCTTTCCTGAGTCGTGACCCGCGAGCTATGACAGCGCTGTTTGAGATTATAAACGGTAACCGCAAGCCTGATGAAGGTAGTTTTGACTGGGGACAGACTATCACCACGGCTTATCTGCCGCTTGATAATTCTTCGTTTTTTAATACAGATATGAATCTAGTCGACTGGCTATGTCAGTTCAGCGATGATTCAAGCGAGATTTATCTCAAAGGATTTCTTGGAAAAATGTTATTTTCAGGAGAAGAGGTGCTCAAGAAAGCGTCGGTACTGTCGGGTGGAGAGAAGATGCGTTGTATGATAGCACGTATGATGATGCGCGACGCCAATACTCTTGTACTCGATTCTCCGACCAATCATCTTGATCTTGAGTCGATTCAGGCGTTTAACAATACTTTGCGCACCTTTAAGGGTAATATAATAATGTCGTCTCACGACCATGAGTTTATCCAGACAGTGTGCAACCGCATCATCGAGCTCACTCCGGGTGGCATTATCGATAAAATGATGGATTATGATGATTATATTACTGACGAGCGAGTCATCGCGGCGCGTGAACGTCTATATGCAATGTAATAATTGATTAAATAAAATATTGAAATGGTAAAACATATCGTAACATTCAAGCTTACAGGCACTCCTGAGGAGCGTCGTGCTATTGCCGAATCGTTTCGTGATGCACTTTTAAAACTTCCTGCTGAAATCGACGTGCTGCGCACAATTGAGGTCGGTATAAATGAAAATCCTGCCGAGTCATGGGATGTAGTACTCACTGCTGTTGTTGACACGCTTGCCGATGTCGACATATATGCCAAGCACCCGGCACATGTGGCTGCTGCCGGACTTCTCGCCGGACATAAAGCTGACCGCGCTTGTGTCGATTACGAGTGTTGACCGGTTGCCTTAATGCTGTTATCTGATATTTCGGAAAAGCGAGCGTAACGCTTTTGACGTGCCGATACACACGAAACTGTCATCCGTTTCTACCCGTAGGTCGGGCGAGTCAATATCAAGCATTTCAGGCGCAAGGTGAGTCACTCCAAGGATATTGGTGGATGGAGACATGCGTGATGCCGCTACCAGTTTCAGGTTGAAGTTGCGCGACAGATTTAAGTCGGAGTATTTTGTCCCGATAAAATATTCCGGTACTTTAAATTTGAGCATGTAGGTATCGGCTGTCACGCTTATGGAGTCGACATCTGCTCCGAGCTCCATTTCATAGACGAGATCTCGTGCTGCGCGTTGTTCGGGTGTGAGAATACGTTCGACATTCATTCCCTCCATAATTGATCGGTGCAACTGGTCGATGGCTCGGGCATAAATATGTTTCACGCCCATTTTTTTCAGAATAGCGACAGTCTTTACACTCGCTCCGAAATTCTCACCGATGGCAACGATTACGACATCGACATTTTTGAGCGGTAGTCCGCTGAGCGATGACTCGTCAGTGGAGTCTATTATATATGCGGTTGAAATATAGTCCTTTATGGCGTCGACGTTAGATGCACGAATGTCGGCACCGATCACTTCGTGTCCCATATCTGTAAGGTCTGTGGCAAGATTGAACCCATAAATTCCAAGTCCGATAATAAGATATCTCATAGTCTTTAGGTTTGGTTAATCAATTAATAATAATATTGTCAGAGGGAAATTTCGCCGAACTGTCGCGTGTAGAGCCGGCGATACCTGTCAGAAGCGAGATTACCCCCACACGCCCGATAAACATAGCTGTGCATAGAAGTATTTTTGCTCCGGTATCGAGTTGGTCAGTGATTCCAAGTGATGATCCTACCGTGAACAGTGCCGATGCCGTTTCATAGAGCAGAGCTTTGACCGGCAGATCGGGTTCAAGGGCAAGCATCAGCATGGAGTAGACTACGTAAGTTATAATCGACAGCGTAACTACCGCGTTGGCACGTCGGAGTGAGTCGACTGCTATGTTGCGATGAAAAGCCGTGACATATCGTTGTCCCGTGACGGTCGCTCTGAGGTTGAGCATCATTGCGGCAAATGTATTGACTTTTATACCGCCGGCTGTCGATTGAGATGCTCCGCCTATCCACATCAACACAATCATCATCAGGAGCGTGATGTTGAGAAATCCAGCCGGATTGAGCGACGAAAATCCGGAGCTGCGGGGTACAAACGAGTTAAAGACCGATTGTACTATCTTGTCGCTTAGTGACAAGCCGGCAAGAGAATTGTTGTACTCCATGAGCATGAATAGAGCCGAACTTGTTACGACAAGAATCAAGGTCATCGACAGAACGATCTTGGTGTTCATGTCATAGATGTGTGCCGCCTCATTGACACGCCGGCGACCGGTTATGACTCTCCACATGCGCCGCAGATAACGGAAGAAAGCGGTCTTGAAGTTCACAAGAATGGGAAAACCTATTCCTCCGGCGAGAATCATGAAACTCGCTATAATATAGATGGTTTGATTGTGGTGTAACAGTGCCGGGTTAGACAATCCGCCTTCGATATTGGAGAATCCGGCATTACAGAATGCCGACAAAGAGTGAAATCCCGAGAAGATCAATTCGTCCTCAAAAGACATTCCGAGAGTGCCGTGTATACTCGCAAATATGGCAAGGGCACCGACCAGCTCAATAACAATGGTAAAGCCGAATATGTAGAGCAGTGTAGGACCCAGTGCATTGAACGTTTTTGAATAGACCATATCCTTGACCATCAGTTGGCTGTATATAGACGTGTTCCCGCTGAAAAACAGTGCAAACAGGCTCGTGAATGTCATTACGCCGAGACCTCCGGTCTGTATAAGCACGGCGAGCACGAGCAGCCCCAGGGGGGTAAGCGTCTGTGATATGTCGATAGGTGTCAGTCCGGTTATGCACACGGCACTTGTGGAGACAAAGAGCGAGTCAATAAAGTTGATTCCGTTATAGGTACATTTCGGCATCATGAGCAGACAGGCGCCTATAATAATGAATATCAGGAAGCTTATGGCAAGAATTGTTGACGGATTAGTGCGTTTGCTCATTATTTTCATCACACCATAGGACACGTCGACTATTGAATAGGCGCCTATGACGGCAAACAGGAATTTTTTACTGTAAAGCAACTGCTCCAGCCATGGAAACCAAGGGTTTTCGGGATGTGGATATATCAGAGGTAACAGCGAGACAAGAATGGCGATGTCGACCACCCATTTGATGATTTTTGTTTCCCTGATAGTTTCACGGAAAAGAAATAAGAGATTGAAGATAACGTTTATGATAAATGTTATCTGAGACGCCCTCATCAGGCGTGTCAGCATGATGCTGCTGTCAGAGTCGTGATCAAAGCCTGTATATATCGTCAGAGCTATGATGGACACCAGGGATGCGATAAATGTCAGTACGGCAAGAGTATTGGACAGGTGTCTTATCGTTGAGACAAAATGAGACGTAAACCGGTTAAAACTGTTGATTCCAAGTTTTAACCGGTAACGTATTTTCTCAATTATTTTATGAGGAGATTTCATCTATACGATGTGCTCCTGTAATTACTTTGTAGCGTCAGCTGTCTTTGAGAGTTCAAATCCGGCTCTCATGCCATCGTAGCTGTTAAGCAGTTTTGACAGTCCCGAAATAGTTGAATTACCGGTGACCGACGCAACTTTTGAAACGAGATTGAGCAACTTGCTGACGTCAAATGTCAGATTGATGTTGTTGCCGTTTTTGCTGATTGCGGCATGCATTTTGCCGAGATTGATTTTTCCGAGAGCCTTGAAGTTGAAAATGAAATTACCGTCGTCAGCTTTCTCAAGAGTGCCTTTCAGGACAATTTTTTTAACGGTGAAAGTAAACGTGCTGTCCTCTTCAAATTTAATCTGAAGCGCCTCCATTCCGGCGATTTTGTAATAGTTGGCGATCTTGTTCTCGATTACTCCTGCAGCTGCGGCTCCACCTGCCTTCTGAAGCAGATTGTCACTCTGGAAAGCTATTGCCGGCTTGGCATACTTCCATGTGCCTATAAGATCTTTCTGTGTAACGTCGGTTTTCCCGAGAAGAGCCCCGATTGCACCTGCTATACCGGACAGTCCGTCTCCTTTTGATGAATTTTCTCCGGCAGCAGCTCCGGCAACATTCTGTAACGCATCTTTGAGGTCAAACGCTCTTGCTGCGGGAACAGACATTACGAGAGCGATTATCACTGAGAGTAATACTGATTTTCTCATTTTTTTAGTTGAATTAATTAATATATATAGTTAAACGTTTTATACGATAATTTTGTTGGAGATTGATTTTATTTTTGAAATCGGAAAAGATCGTTATAATTACGGGAAGTGATTTCGGCGACTGTTTCAACCGGGATTTCAAATTTTTGGGCTATGTGGGCTGCTGTATGGACGATAAATGCACTCTCGTTGCGCTTACCGCGATGGGGGACAGGTGCCAGATATGGAGAATCGGTCTCGAGCAACAGCCGGTCGATACCTATGACGGGTAACACTTCGGCGAGTTTTGAATTTTTGAAAGTCACGATGCCGTTTATCCCAAAGTAGAAGTCTCCGTAGCATCTTATCCGCTCAACATCTTCAGCATTGCCTCCGAAACTGTGGAAAACGGCTCGGGGTATCTTATCCAATCGGTCAAACACTTCAAGAACCTCATCGAGACCCTCGCGGCAGTGAATTATAACGGGGAGGTCATGCTCAACCGCAAGACGGCATTGCCGCTCGAACACCTCCATCTGTTCGTTTCGGAATGTTTTGTCCCAGTAAAGGTCTATACCTATTTCACCGACTGCATGATACGTCGTTCCTCCCTTAAATTCACTCTCGATTACGGCAAGATCATCGTGCCAATCGGCATTGACAGAGGTAGGATGCAACCCCATCGCCATTATAAT
This sequence comes from uncultured Bacteroides sp., assembly GCA_964442005.1. GTDB lineage: Bacteria > Bacteroidota > Bacteroidia > Bacteroidales > Muribaculaceae > JAAVFS01. The sequence continues at coordinate 18,107 of CAYTWG010000010.1, forward strand.
GTTTGACGGGTACATCCCGGCAAGATGTTTCATCGGCTTGATTGTATCGAGGTCGACGTTAGGAAACATCATGCGCTCAACGCCCGCCGCAATAGCACGCTCTACGGCGTCAGATGGTGACGGCTCAAATTCTTCAAGGTAGAGATGGGTGTGAGAGTCGGCTAAAGTCATTGTTTACGGTCTGATGTCTTGTTGGCGAGGTCGATGAAAAATTTTTTCGCACCACTGCTTAGCGAAGTCGACCTTATAGCGTCAGTCGCTTCCTCGATATATCGGTTTATAAGTGCGTTGCAACGTTCGGGCAGCTCAAGCGCGTCATACACAGCCTTGACTGCCTCGATTTTTTCATGTCCCGATAGGTTGCGGTTCTCGATTTGTTTCAACTCACTCTTGTTGTCCTCATTCATGGCGGTAATTCTCAGCCATGTCTTTTTGTCGTTGAGAATGTCGCCGCCTATGGATTTTCCGAAAATGACCGGGTCACCGTAAGTGTCGAGATAGTCATCTCGCAGTTGAAATGCGAGTCCGAGGGCGATACCGTAGTTATATAATCCGTTTAGGGTGACTTCGTCGGCATTTCCCATTATGGCACCGATCTTGCATGAGGCACCGAGAAGCACCGATGTCTTGAGGCGTATCATTTCAAGGTATTCTTCGACCGTGACGTCGTCACGATTTTCAAAGTCCATGTCAAGCTGCTGCCCCATATATATTTCCATCGCAGTGGTATTGAACAGGTCAAGAACGGCATGCTGATAATCTGACGGACAGTCACCCATAAACATTGATGCCATTGTCAGCATTGCATCGCCCGAGAGGATAGCCGTCGATGTATTCCAACGTCGGTGTACGGTAGGACGTCCGCGTCTCACGTCAGCATTGTCCATCACGTCATCGTGCAGAAGTGTGAAATTGTGAAACATTTCGATGCCGAGTGCCTGATTGCGCACATTCTCTATTTCACCGCCAAGAGCCGAGTAGGCGGCTACAAGGAGGGTAGGGCGCAGACGCTTGCCTCCACCATCGAGGGTATAGCGTATAGGGGTAAACAGACCATCAGGATGGGATGGATATTTTATGTCGCAGATCCAACTGTTGACAGCCGAAGCTAAATCGTCGATACTATGCATGATATGTTGATATATATGATGACAACAAAATTAGATATTTTAATCCAATTATCAAAGTTGAAGCAATAGCATTTGCATAAATACCACTCTTTTTGTATCTTCGTATCGTAATAAACAATCGAAATGTTCATGAGCGATTTTCCAAACGACCCTATCATATTACTTAGTTTTATAAACACTAAGCTGAGAGATAATTATTCATCACTGGAACTCCTGTGCGATGATCTGAATCTTGATATTGACACGATTAAGACCAAGCTTTCGTCGATAGGATATGTCTACGACAGAAATTTAAATAAGTTTGTGTGACCCGTCTTTATCGGGAGGTTCCGTATTTTGTACGGTGAAATTACTTATGGAAAATTATCTTGATAAACTTAATGATCAGCAACGCGATGCCGTGGTCTACACCGACGGTCCCGAACTTGTAATTGCGGGTGCGGGTTCCGGCAAGACACGAGTGCTTACGTATAAGATTGTGCATCTGCTTGCCAATGGTTTTGAACCGTACCGGATTCTTGCTCTGACATTTACCAATAAGGCAGCAAGGGAAATGCGTGAGCGCATCGAGTCTCTTGTCGGCACTCCGGTTGCATCCCGTTTGTGGATGGGGACGTTTCATTCTATTTTTGCCCGCATACTCCGTCAGAATGCTGAGCGCATAGGTTTCAAACGCGATTTTACAATTTACGACAGTGCTGACTCCAAATCTCTTATAAAGTCGATTATAAAGGAGATGCAGCTCGATGACAAAATTTACAAGCCATCGACTGTGCAGGGAGCGATCTCAATGGCTAAAAATGCTCTTATGTCGCCTGAAGCCTATGCTATGGACCGCGAGCTGATGGAAGCAGACCGCAGAGCCCGGCGTCCGCTCATACATGCGATATACCGCACCTACCGTCATCGTTGTTTCGTAGCCGGAGCAATGGATTTTGATGACCTGCTCTACTATACCAATGTGCTGTTACGTGATAATCCCGATGTCCTGAACCATTACCGGGAGTTTTTCCGCTATATACTTGTCGATGAGTATCAGGATACCAACTTTGCTCAGCATCTTATCGTTTCGCAGCTGTGCAACGGTGGTAACAATCTCTGTGTAGTAGGTGATGACGCCCAGAGTATATATTCATTCCGCGGTGCCAATATCCGCAACATTCTGAATCTTAAAAATGCATACCCCGGACTCCGTATTTTCAAGCTTGAACAGAACTACCGCTCGACTCAGAATATTATCAACGCGGCAAATTCTCTGATAGAGAAGAACACGCAGCAGATACGCAAAAAGGTGTTTTCGCGTAATGATGTCGGATCACGCATCGAGGTAGTTCAGAGTTCCAGTGATTATGAAGAAAGCTACCTTGTAGCCAACCGTATATCGCTGCTTAGGATGCGCACAAAAGACAGCTACGAGGAGTTTGCGGTTCTTTATCGAACAAATGCGCAGTCGCGTCTCCTTGAAGAGGCGCTGCGAAAACGCAATATTCCTTACCGTATTTATGGCGGTCTGTCATTCTATCAGCGTAAAGAGATAAAGGATGCAGTAGCCTATTTCCGCATGGCTGTCAATCCCGACGATGGAGAAGCTTTACGACGTATTATCAACAATCCGTCACGAGGTATAGGTGACACTACGCTTAACCGCCTGATGAGATGCGCGATAGATAATGGTGTGAGTATCTGGAATGTTATATGCAATCTTGAAACGCTTGAAACCGGTGTTAATAGCGGCGGAATAAAGAAACTTAACGGTTTCCGTGAGTTGATAGCGTCATTTATTGAACTTAATGCTTCAGGTGCCGATGCCGAGACTGTAGCCACTAAAATTATACGTGACACAGGACTTATGAGCGCATTGTTGTCAGACCGTACTCCGGAGAGTATTTCCCAACATGAGAACTTGGCGGAACTGCTCAATGGCGTAAAAGAATTTGTCTCTACGCGCCGGGAAGAGGATGCCGGGGCTTCTGTCGGGATTTCCGATTTTCTTGCCGAGGTGTCACTCGCCACTGATCAGGATGAAAATGAGGGGCAGACCGAGGAACGGGTGACCCTTATGACCGTGCATGCGGCAAAAGGACTGGAATTTGGCAATGTATTCATTGTCGGAGTTGAGGAAAATCTGTTCCCGTCGGCAAAGAGTTTTTCGAGCGAGTCGGAGATGGAAGAAGAGCGTCGTTTGATGTATGTTGCACTGACCCGTGCAAAGCGTTTCTGCATGATATCATATGCCTCAAAACGTTTTTGTAGTGGATATAAGGTGAGATGCGACACATCTGAAGATGAGAAATATCAAAAAATCTCGCCGTCTCGTTTTATCTACGACATAGATCCGCGTTATCTTAAACTGGAGACCGGTAGTTCGCTCGGCGGCGGTTATGACAAAGTGAATCCGGTTGAGAACTACCGCGCTTCGTTTCACTCCTCGCCTTTGTCGTTTGAACGTCGGGATAGCAAGCCTGTGCAGCAATCTTCACGAGCCGGATTCCGTGAAGCGATGTCGTTACGTGAGAACGCATCAAGGCAGCTCTCTCCGACAACACCTCTGACGGCGGGAGATTATAATATACATAGCCCCTCGGAGCTTAAGGAGGGAATGAGGATTGAGCATCCGCGATTTGGTCGCGGTGTGATTAAGTCAATCGATACAGAGTCGGTTGACGCGCGTATAACAGTTATGTTCTCTAATGTGGATGTCAAGACTTTATTACTTAAATTTGCAAAATTCAATATTTTAGACTGATGAACCCCGATCAAATACCTACTCCGTGCTATATAGTCTACGAAGATCGTCTGCGACGTAATCTGGAACTTATCAACCGAGTCAAGAAGGAAGCCGGTGTCAACATAATAATTGCCTTCAAGGCTAACGCTCTGTGGCGTACATTCCCGATAATAAAAGAGTATTGTAAGGATTCGACAGCGAGTTCGCTCAACGAGCTGCGTCTCGGACGCGAAGAACTCGGTGGTAATGTCCATTCCTATTGTCCGGCATATACCGACCGGACTATTGACGAATTTCTTGCGGGGAGTTCTCATCTGACATTCAATTCACTCGGTCAGTGGCGACAGTTTGCCGAGCGAGTACGTCAATATAATGAAACGTCAGGAGCGGAGCATCGCGTTTCTCCGGGTCTGCGGGTCAATCCGCAGTGCTCTGTGATAGAGACCGATATTTATAACCCTGCGCTCCCGGGAAGCCGATTTGGCGTGACTGCCGACGGTCTTGGCGACAAATTGCCCGACGGTATCGAAGGGCTGCATTTCCATCAGCTGTGTGAATCGTCATCATTCGATCTTGAAAAAGTGTTGGAGGCTTTTGAGGAACAGTTTGGAAAATATCTGCCTCAGGTCAAGTGGGTCAACATGGGTGGCGGTCACCTGATGACCCGTGAAGGGTACGACGCGGAGCATCTTATCAGTCTTTTGCGCGGATTTAAGTCACGTTATCCCTGGATTGAGGTAATAATGGAGCCGGGTAGCGCATTCACGTGGCGTACTGGTGACCTTGTTACGTCGGTGGTCGATGTGGTTGAGAACCAAGGCGTAAAAACTGCAATAATAGATGCTTCGTTTGCATGTCACATGCCCGACACATTGGAGATGCCTTATCAGCCGATAGTGTCGGAGAGTGTTGGAGAGAGTGACGATGCTCTGCGATATCGTCTGGGCGGCAATTCATGTTTGAGCGGCGATTACATGGGCGACTGGTTTTTCAAGAATCCACTTAAAGCCGGTGATCGTCTGACTCTTGAGGATATGAATCATTATACGACCGTCAAGACTACTATGTTCAACGGATTGCAGCATCCCGATATCGCTTTATGTCGAGCTGACGGTACGTGTGAATATCTGCGGAGGTTCACCTACGAAGATTACAAGTCAAGAATGAGCTAAATTAAACAAACTGTTATGGGACTGTTGAAAAAAATCCTGGGGCTTGAGTCAAAAAAGTCTGATGAGTCCGGTAAAATAGTGATATTCCGGACGTATCCTACTCTCGGTGAAGCTCATGTAGCGAAAACATATCTTATTGAAAACGAAATCCCGGCTATGGTGGGCAGTGAGAGCGAACTTTACATCCCGATGGTCAAGGACGGATTTTCCGTCATGGTCTTTAAACGCGATGTAGAAAGAGCCAATGAGCTTATGGACACGCGTGCCGAATAAAATTAATTCTATTGTCTATTTTTAATCGTATTATCGTATCAACTAATAAATAAATTATAGTCATGGCTAAAGTCAAACCGTTCAAGGGGGTGCGTCCTCCTAAAGATTTAATAACCGAAGTGGCGTCCCGTCCTTATGACGTGCTTAATTCAGAAGAAGCGCGTCGTGAAGCAGAGGGAAACGAAAAGTCGCTGTATCACATCATAAAGCCTGAAATAGATTTTGTAGCCGGCACTGACGAGCACGACGAGCGTGTATATGACAAGGCTGTTGAAAACTTCAAAGCATTCCAGTCAAACGGATGGCTGGTTCAGGACAAGAAGGAACATTACTACATATATGCGCAGACGATGGACGGACGTACACAGTACGGTATCGTGGTAGCGGCAAACGTAGACGACTACATGAGTGGTCGCATCAAAAAGCATGAACTGACCCGCCGCGATAAAGAAGAGGACCGTATGAAGCATGTGCGTATTAATAATGCCAATATCGAGCCTGTTTTCTTTGCGTTTCCTGACAATGAAGTGCTGGAGTCGATTATAAAAAATGTAACGGCGGGGGAGCCGGAATATGATTTTGTCGCTCCCGACGGATTCGGACATCATTTCTGGGTCGTGGATGACAATGAAATGATTGAGACGATTACACGAGAGTTTGAGAAGATACCGTATCTGTATATTGCTGACGGTCACCACCGAACTGCTGCTGCGGCTCTCGTAGGCAATGAAAAGGCGCAAAATAATCCGGAGCATACAGGCGACGAGGAATATAACTATTTCCTAGCGGTTGCTTTCCCGGCTTCACATCTGAAAATCATTGATTATAACCGTGTCGTAAAGGATCTGAACGGTCTTTCTCCGGAGGAGTTTCTTGCGCGCCTCGCGGAAAACTTTATAGTGGAGGAAAAAGGTGTAGAAGAATATCGTCCTGCCGCTCTGCACAACTTCGCGCTCTATCTTGGCGGGAAATGGTATTCATTGACAGCAAAAGAGGGAACCTACAATGACAATGATCCTATCGGAGTGCTTGATGTGACAATCTCGAGTGATTTGATACTGCGTGACATTCTCGGTATTCATGACTTACGCTCCGACAAGCGTATTGATTTTGTTGGTGGAATCAGAGGACTTGGTGAACTTAAAAAGCGTGTTGACAGCGGTGAGATGGCTGTGGCTCTCGCTCTTTATCCTGTTTCGATGAAACAGCTGATGGACATAGCCGACACAGGCAATATCATGCCTCCCAAAACCACCTGGTTTGAGCCCAAACTCCGCTCCGGTCTTGTCATCCATAAACTTGACTGAGACTCGTCAAGCGAGTCATTGATATAATAAGCTTAACGCGGGAGTCCCGGTTTTCCGGAAGTCCCGCGTTAATCGTTATTTGTGAATTGTGTCAGTAAATCAAAAATTCACTGTAGTGCCTGAACGTCGACTGCGTTCGGCTTCAAAGCAGAGGCGATGGCTGCGCAAGGAGTCTGATATTGATGCTCCCGATAGTTTGCGCCCCGGATTTTCAATTGAATCAAGGAAATCTTCAACGAGACGGAGATCGGCTCCGGCATGGAATGGCTGACGCGATTGCTCCGTATAGTCAAATGTTTCGACTTTACCTGTCGTGAAATCGGTCACTTTGATAACCTTACCGTCGCTTTCAATTTCGCCACCGGTGAGCTTGATATCGGTATTGCGTCCGTCACGACGCGTAAACACGTCCATGCACAATGTAATCAGGGAACCGTCATCCATCTGCATCGTCAGTACCTGATTGTCAACTACATCGTTATCACAGTGATAAACACATCGTCCGTATTCGCCATTGCGTAGTTGCTGCATTATCACATCGTCGATGGTTTCATTGTCAGCTACGTCAAAGTTGCGTATCCATTGTCGGCGTCGCCAGTAAAGATCGACAGCAGAGTATGGACATTTTTTCTCGACATCGCAATTGATGCATCTTTCTGCTGAGTTTTCCGGTTGGTTTCCGCTGCGGAACCACAATCTCGAGCCGAACGACGAAAGCCGGCGGCACGATGATCCGGAAATCCATGAAAGGAAGTCGATATCATGACAGCACTTTGCAATCAGCATCGGGTTATTGCCTTTCTCTGAGTTCATTGACCCGCGAACGTAGCTGTGAGTGGCGCGGTCGATACCTACATTTTCGGTGTGGGTTATAGTGATTATCCGACCGTATTTCCCTGAATCGATAAGTTCTTTTATTTTAAGGAAACAAGGATGATAGCGGAGAACATAGCATACACACACTATCCTGTCGGTTTCGCGTGCCATTTTTTCAATAGCGGCACACTGTTCGTAGGTCTGTGCGACAGGTTTTTCAAGAAGTACGTGGTAGCCGTTGCGCAATGCCTCAATGCATGGACTGAAGTGGTCCTTTTCGGGGGTACATATAAATGCAGCGTCGGCTTTAACCGGATTACGGAAAAAATCCTCGCATGTCTCAAAACGATACTGCGAGGGGATGTTGAATTGATCGGCTATTGTGTTGCGGCGTATTGCATCGGGCTCGACAACAGCGACGAGACGTGCTCTTTCAGGATGTTCGAGCAGGTAGTGCATGTATGTGCGCATACGATTGCCGACTCCGATAGCAACTATCGAAGTCGGCATGCGTGAACTATCTGAATTTTCAGTCATTTATTATTTCTTGGCTTTTTTGCTTTTGTTTTTTGAGAGATCAAGGATTCTGACGTTACGGAATTTCACGCCGGGACCGTGACCGCAGAAACTGATATAACCCTCCTTGTTGAACAGACCGGGGTGATTGCGGTGGTCAATCATGTAAGGATTTGTCTTTCCGCCATCGGGATCAACAGCATGTCCTTGACAAGCCTCCCGGATGTTTGCGTCAACGATTACATCGCCATCAACAGTTACTGTGATGTGGTCTCCTACAGCTTTGATTTCTTCAGTGTGCCACTGTTTGATGGGACCGAAATCAACATGCTTTGAAGGCACAACACCATAGATTGAACCGTGATTCTGATAAGGCTGAAGTCCGGTGTAACCGAATGGATGACCCTGATAAACGGGGTCGTCATGATCGAGTACCTGAATTTCCATTCCGTGGAATGCAGCGTCGACACCGGTTACGTCCTTACCTGTGCGGATACCGATACCGTTGTTGACGGCGGGCACGTCAAACCAGAATTCAAAACGGAAAATAAAGTCACTGTAATTTTCTTTGGTGTAGAGATTGCCTGAACCTCCATATTGTGCTGTAACGTAGATATTTCCGTCAACAGGGACGTAAGCCGACGTGTTGCCATGCCACTTGTCGAGCGAGCGACCGTCAAAGAGGATTTCAAATCCCTGTGCAGCCTCTTCGTCAGACAATGTAAAGACCGGAGTGTCGGGCAGATGGTTAAAATAGAAATTCTCGACAGCAGCGGGATTGCTGAATGATATCGTGCCCTTATCGGCAGCTTTTTTGCCGGCTTCGGGGTTAACCACGACTTCATTAGCAAGGAAAGAGCCGTCGGCTGTGTCAATAAATATGCGGTCATTGACCATGCGCACATGTATGTTGTGTGAGCCGTTGGTGAGCGGACATGTCTTGCCGTTATACGTTATGCCGTTCTCATTGTCAATTGAGATTAGAGGCATTGAGCGCAAGGTTACCGTGACAGGGTCGTTTCCGTTCCAATCAAAGTAAAAGTCAAAGTTTTCATACTCGCCGTCAAGCATGTTGCCGGCGACGGTAGTGTAACCACCGTTATCGTTGAATCCGTTCAGGATTCCGGCAATTTCGTCGGCAGCGTATCCGGCATCGGCGTCATTAGCCTTGAAATCGATAAATATGTCACGCGCTTTATCGAGCATGTTATGTATCTCGGTACCTTGCTGAAGATTTTCCTCTTTAGAGATGATATATTTTACCGTCGAGGCTGCCGCAAGTGCAGTGGCTTTATTATCAAGATATCGGGCTGCAAGCATTGCTGCCGGGAGGGTTCGTCCGGTAGAGAGAACATATATTATCATATTGGTTGTCGTGTCGGACGGATTCAGATTGAGAGCGTTGCGGTACAGTTCATACTGGGCGATTGCCGGGATGTTAGAGTTACTGATTAGATAGATGAACCGGTTGATTATTGCATCTTTCTTGTCAGGATTGGCGAGCGCGAGATTGTAGAGAGTGGAAATCATGAGCGGATTGTTAACCTGAAGAAGAGCATCAAATGCTGATGCATTACCGGCATTATACTCGCTGAGCAGACGCTCGATAGCAGCGTTGTTACCTGCCTGTGCGAGAATCGGATAGTATAAGGCGGCATGTTTCTTTCCTTCAGGACGGTTCATGCGTCCGGCAATCTTATCATATTGAGAGTCGGCATCAAGACTTGCAATTGAATTTTTTGCTGCATGTTGTAGATGTGCTTTCGCGTCAGGATCTGTTGCTGACTCAAGTATGTTGCATACACTGTCAAAATTGTCGGGACGTACAACACCTTTGAGCCCTTCGATAGCGACAGAGCTTATGCTCGTGTCGGTGCTGTTGATCAAAGCTGCCGTCTTGTCGTAAGCATCATAAATGTGACGCTGTGAAGCGAGTTTAAGAGCTTGAGCGACAACATTACTGTCCGCTGAATTAAGTGCGGCAAGGATTCCGGCTGATATATTTCCATTAAATGAAAGAAGTGCGTTTTGTGCAGATGCCGAGAGGGCGGAGTCGTTTCCAAGCATTGTTATGAGCGCTTCAAGAGCCTTGTCACCTCCGATTTTTGAAGCTGCGTTGATTGCAGCTTCAGCTATATACGGATCGTCTGATGACATCGCTGAAGTGGCGAGAGCAATCTGTGAATCGGCGTGATTGTTACCTATCCAGTTGATTACGTCATTTTTTGCTGCGGGTGAAAGGGATTTGTACTTCGAGGCAACTGCGTCGAAGATGCCATCTCCGGCTACTGCCACTGCATTGTGGAGTGCCGTGTTACGATACTGGATATCTTTGTCTTTCAATGCGTCAGTGATGGTCCTGGTGGCGTTGACCTTATCGGCATTAAGAAGCAGGAGGAGACCGGTGCATCTTACTGACTGATTGTCGCTCTTTGTCAGCTCTTTAGCTGCATTAACAACAGCCTTGCCAGTGCCAATACCGGCAAGTAGACGCAAGTATGCGTCGGTCGCACCGGTTGCGTCATTGCCGAATTTCACCGCTTTGGCTGCGTCATGGAGCGTCTTTACCGAAGCTTCGGTACCGCAGGTAGCAAGGGCATTATATACGGCTTCAAGAACAGCTGTATCAGTACTTGAAGTCCATCCCAGGAGAGCCGGTTCAACATTTTTAAGACCTTTTACGTAGGCTACATAGGCAAGACCGGCGTCGGGAGCCGAGGAGTTAATCAGAGCCTCTACGGCAGAGTCTACACCGGGAGTGAGTGCGAGTCCGGTTAGAGCGTACGGCTTAAGATAACTGTCGCCGAGATAACTTATATAAAGTTGGGCATCGGTCGGTTCAGCGATTTTGTTGAGCTGTGAAAGGAGAAATGCACGGTTGGGGTCATCGGTACATTTCTTAAGACCGGCAACGAGACCGTCATGGATGCCTTTACGCGTCTCTGCATTATCGTGTTTGGTTGCAAAGCTGACAATGGCGTCAATGGCATATTCGTAAGTAGCATTCTGATTTTCAGCAGCAGGTTTAAGCATGCCGGCGAGCATTTCGATACCTTTCTGTCCGGTCGCAGCCATTTCTCCGATTACCTCGTTGTAGGTATGGCTATCATTGGCGGGCAATCGTGTAAGATCGTCGGAGATGACTGTCTCCGGGGTGCGTTGACGGCTGTCAAGCTGAGCGAAGGTCGTGAATCCAAGACACAGACACAGCGACAGCAGCAATATTGATAGTGAACGTTTGTTCATGATTTTTAGTTGTTAAATAGTTGAATAGTAGTGTGATGTAGTCGTGTATTATATTTTCCACGGACCGCGCATCGGCTGGTTGATAAGGGCGTTGGCTGCATCGTCACCGATAAATGTCTGTGTTGTCGGGTCAAAGGTGAGTTTATCACGACCGAGACGCAGGGCAATGGTTCCGAGATTGACGAGCGTACAGCTGTAATGTCCGTTTTGCTCGTTAAGAGCAAATTTCTGGCGTGTGCGGACACAGTCGATGAAATCAGTGCGCTGTGGTTCGGGGTCGGGCATTTCGGCAATCTTGTTCATGACGTCGGGGATTGTACATTCAAATCCTTTGTAAACACAACCGTTAGGACCTTCGATGTAGGGGACATGTCCCGGACTCTCATAACCTTCTCCTTCAAGTACAATCTGGCATCCGTCGGCATAGGTATAAATGATCTTACGCCATGTTCCTACGGCGTCAGGATGCTGTTGCGGCGCGTCGACCTCGACAGTCACGGGGAGATCGTTGTCTTTTCCGAGAAGATACTGTATCGGATCGAGATAGTGCTGTCCCATGTCGGCAAGACCACCGCCGTCGTAATCCCAGTATCCGCGGAATGTCTGATGCACGCGGTGGGGGTTATAAGGTTTGTAAGGTGCCGGACCGAGCCACATGTCGTAGTCGAGTTCGGCAGGAGCTTCCTGAGGAACAAGATTCTCACGACCGGTCCAGAAGAATTTCCACGCAAAACCTGTGGCGCCCGATACGGTGACTTTGAGAGGCCATCCGAGCAGACCGCTGTCAACAAGTTTCTTTAACGGTTGCACGTCGGTACCGAGACCGTAGAACGTATCTTTAAAACGGAACCATGTGTTAAGGCGGAAAATGCGGTTGTAGCGCTGAACAGCCTCTACAACGCGCTGTCCTTCGCCGATAGTGCGGGTCATGGGTTTCTCACACCATATATCTTTTCCGGCTTTTGCTGCCTCAACAGCCATGATGCCGTGCCAATGTGGCGGGGTAGCGATATGCACAATGTCGACATTGGGGTCGTTGATAAGTTCGCGGAAGTCATGATATGCCTTTACGTTTTCGTCAAAACGTTCTTTGGCGAGATTTACCGCACTGTTAAGGTGATTGCTGTCGACATCGCAGAGTGCGACGAGACGGCATGTCTTGTCACTATTGAAGTGGGATGGAGAGCGACCGATGCCGCCTACGCCGATTATACCTCGGGTGAGTTGGTCGCTCGGCGGAATAAATCCGTTACCTCCGAGGACATGGCGCGGGATGATGGTAAAAAGTCCTGCTGCGCCGATGGTCTTTAGAAATGTTCTTCTGCTCGATTTCATAATGAGACTATGTTTTTGTTATAGATTTCGGGTTAAAATGTATGCTATATGTGATAATTTTTAAATTAATTTATTATTTGTGTTTATTTGGTCTAAATAATAATGTGATTTATGTGGGTTTTAGGTCAAATACATAAAAGTTAGCGGCAATAAAACATGATGACGTTTTATTACCGCTTCAAAGTTAATAAAATTTGTTCGATAATGCAATCGAGTTTTGCTAATATTGAGAATAATTATACGCTTATATGGGAATTATTTGCAATTTTTCTTTTGATTGCGAGTATGGCACTTGTCGGCAAGGTCACATCCGGCACATTTGTTGTCGGCAGATTTTTTATTGAGTGTTTTTCTCAGGACATAGATAATTGCAATAATCAATGCTGTGATGACGATTGCCCATTGGATTATTATTTCAATTTCGGCTGACATTGATCAGGCACCCTTAACAAGATTCTTAATCAGTTCAAACTCACTTTCAAAATTAGGCGTCAGCACTCCGTTACCTTTTGCACTCTCGATTTCGTCGATTGTCCAAAATCGGGCTTCGGATATTTCGATTGGATCAAAGTCTGTGGAAAAGTCTTTATCGACAGTGATATAAAACGTGTTGACAAGTTCACGTTCCCGGTCGCTTTTAAATACATAGGTCAAAAGGTGTGCCGGTTGGATGTCGGAGAGTCCGAGTTCCTCACGAGTTTCGCGCATAAGTGCATCGGCTACGGTTTCGCCATAATCAACATGTCCGCCGACAGCCGTATCCCATTTACCGGGTTGTATATCCTTTGTCATGGAACGCTGCTGAAGGTAGATGCGACCGTCTGGATCTATTATGTGAAGATGCACCACTGGGTGAAGCAACATTGAGCCTGAATGACATTCACGACGTGTGGCACATCCGGTTGTCTCTCCGTTTTCGTTTACTATGGGGAACAGTTCGTCGTCTTTCATTTTTTTAATTTTGATATTTTTGAAGCAAGTTGTTTAGGCGTCAGTGACTCCTTGTACTCATCAAATGACAGTCTCAGGTCACATCCGTTGCGAAATTCACTGCATCCGTAAGCTGTACGACCTTTAAGCAGATGTCCTTTGCCGCATTTGGGGCATACGATCATTTCGAGCGAGGTGATTTCCGGAGCCTTTTTACGCGTGGCGCGAGGTTTTTTAGGCTTCTCTTCCTTTTTTTTCGTGTCCTCAGGAACGGATGTGTCGATATGTCGGAATGAATTGTCATTAAGGACATTGATTACTATTTCGGAAATCTGAGCCTTAAGTTCATCGATAAATTCTGCTGCCGAGTATTCGCCGCGCTCGATGCGGCGCAGTTTGTTTTCCCATATACCGGTCAGTTTGGCGCTTTTCAGGAGTTCCTGATTAATAGTCTCTATAAGGGCTATGCCGGCTGTTGACGCCATTATATTTTTTCTCTCACGATAGATATAGCGTCGTTTGAACAGAGTTTCGATTATGGCGGCGCGTGTAGAAGGACGACCGATGCCGTTCTCTTTCATTGCCTCGCGCAGTAACTCGTCATCGACAGTTTTTCCCGCCGATTCCATGGCACGCAGGAGAGTTCCCTCGGTATAGTATTTCGGAGGCTGAGTGGACTTCTTCTGGAGAGCGGGAACGTGGGGACCGCTCTCGCCAACATTGAAGGGCGGTAGAATGCGGTCATCGTCAGAGTCGTCGGTTTTGTCGTTACCGGGTTGCAGCACAGTGCGCCATCCGGGGTCGGTTATGACCTTGCCGAGGGCTTTGAAAGTTATGTCCCCCGCCTGTCCCATGACAGTTGTCGCCTGAAAAATGCAGTCGGGGTAAAATGCCGCGATAAAGCGCAGTGCTATAAGATGATATAATTTCCGTTCGTCGCCGACGAGTGATGTGGGAGCCTGTCCGGTCGGTATTATCGCATGGTGATCGGTCACCTTTGAATTGTCAAATATACGCTTTGCCTTGGTGATCGGTTGAGCAAGCACCGGAGCGGTAAGGTCAGCATATGGGGTCATCTTGCCCATTATTTCCGGAATCTTTGCATGTATATCGGTGCTTAGATAGGTAGTGTCGACACGTGGATAGGTCGTTACTTTTTTCTCGTAAAGCGACTGTATCAGCCTTAATGTTTCCTCGGCAGTCCATCCCCAGCGTTTGTTACACTCGACCTGAAGTGATGTTAGGTCAAACAGTCTCGGAGCCGACTCGCGTCCGTTCTTTTCTGTTACATCGGTTACGGTAAACGGCTGGTTTACTATTCCGGCGATTGCAGCTTCGGCTTCCTCTTCTTTTTTAAATCTACCAGTCATAGCGTTGAAAGTAACGTCGCGGTAGACAGTTTTCAATTCCCAGAAATCCTCGGACTTGAAGTTGGTAATTTCAAAATGGCGCTGGACAATAAGAGCGAGAGTGGGGGTCTGAACACGTCCGATAGACAGGACGTTGCCCGGCGATGAATATTTGAGCGAATAGAGCCGGGTGGCATTCATGCCGAGAATCCAGTCACCAACTGCGCGTGACAGTCCCGCATAGTAGAGGTTGTTGAAATCTTTCTCAGGTTTCAGATTTTTAAATCCCTCTTTTATAGACTCGTCGGTCAGTGATGAAATCCATAATCGTTTTACGGGGCATTTAATCCCCGCTTTCTGCATGACCCATCGCTGTATGAGTTCTCCCTCCTGTCCGGCATCGCCGCAGTTAATTACCTCGTCGGCTTCGGAAATAAGTTGTTTTACTACATTAAACTGTCGCTCGATACTTTCTTCTCCGATAACTTTTATACCGAATTTTGGCGGAATCATCGGTAACGCTCCAAGTGACCATCGTTTCCATCTTTCAGTGTAGTCGGCGGGTTCTTTGAGGGTACAAAGATGACCGTAGGTCCACGTTACACGGTAGGTGGAGTTCTCATAATAGCCATTACGGCGCACGTCAGCTCCGAGGATAGCCGCAATATCCTTTGCGACACTTGGTTTCTCTGTAATGCAGACTATCACTTGCGTGTCGGCTTAGAGAGCTTGTTTAAATTAACGATTGTCGTGTAGTCACCGTGAACAGTATGGAACACAATCTTATCTGCGCCGGTAAATTTATTCCGGTAAGGGAAATCGACTTCGATACGTATTATTCCGTCATCTTCCCATTGAAAATAACGGTTGAAATCAACTCCGTCAATGTCAATGGCATTTGTGGCTACACCATTGATTATTGCCGAGATAGAGTCGATACGTGACGATGTGTGCGGGGCACTCACGAGGTCAAAAGTTATGCGGGTGACTTCCGAACCGTTGGAATTGTCAAGGGCGACGGGATGGATGTCCATTTTGTGTTTGGCTTCCTTCTGTGATACCGGAGCACATTTCATTGTCTGTGAGACAGAAGCCGGTGAGACACAGAGCGCGAGAAGAACTATTATTAAATATATTGTTCGCATAATCAGATGTTTAATTTAGTTTTTGCTTCGTTCCATAAAGCGTCCATCTCTTCAAGAGTCATCTCCTTGAGATTGCGTCCCGACCGGCGTGCAGCGTCCTCGACATAATTAAAGCGGGCGATGAATTTCTTGTTGGTACGTTCAAGCGCCGAGTCGGGATGTATTTTGTAGAGACGTGCTGCATTTACGAGACTGAAGATGAGATCGCCCATTTCCGCTTCCCGTTCCTCATGACTCATTGATTCAACGGTAGCTTCAAATTCGCCGATTTCTTCTTTTACTTTGTCCCATACTTGTGCGGGGGTCTCCCAGTCAAAGCCTACATTAGCCGCTTTTTCCTGAATACGGTAAGCCTTGATCAGAGGGGGGAGTGCAGCGGGAACGCCCGATAGAACGGTCTTGTTTCCTCCTTTTTCTTTAAGTTTTATCTGTTCCCAGTTTAATTCAACCTGATGAGAGTCGTTTGCCACGACATCGCCGAATATATGCGGATGTCGGAATATAAGTTTCTCATTAAGAGCATCGGCAACTTCAGCGATGTCGAAAGCCTCTTTCTCCTCTCCTATTTTAGAGTAGAACAGAACATGAAGGAGCACGTCACCGAGTTCTTTTTTGATATTTGTATTATCATCGGCGAGAAGTGCGTCGGCAAGTTCGTACACTTCTTCTATAGTATTGGGTCGCAGAGAATCGTTGGTCTGTTTGCGATCCCAGGGACATTCTTTACGCAGTCGCTCGAGAGTATCTATTACGCGACCGAGTGCTTCTATTTTTTCTTCGCGGGTATGATTCATTTCAGTTTCTTTATTTTAAGATTCTCATAATGTCCTTTTTATGAGAGGAGAGAAATTTAAATATTTTAGTTGATATAGAGCATGAAATCCTGAGTGCCGGCGGGTGGAAGGAATGTGCTGACAATCTCAAGTGGAGCGCCCCATAGTCCAGGCACAAGATAAATGGCGAAACTCAGCGAGAAGAGCGCGAGCATGAACCGAGTGACTGATAGATGTGTTATGTCGGGATCGTGCGGAAATCTGATTTTACCAAGTAAATAGATGCCGAGCAACGCGAAGATGGTGATCCATAGAGAGAGGAATACTTCGCGGTCAAGGATGCCCCATTCATATGCGATGTCTGCAACCGAGAGGAATCGTAGGGACAGAGCGAGTGCGAGGAAGCCTGACACTACCTTGACTGAGTTAAACCGATAGACAGGCTGTTGTTTATTTGTATTATCAGATATATTGTTGTCGGCAGGTATCGGCTGTCGGGTGGGCAACTTGATGTCAAATGCTCCGAATAACGAAATGGAAAGCGCAGCGAGTAGAAGAAAGAGTATTAAGTATATCCATCCGTATGGCGACTTTGTTGTCGGGATAGTACTGTTTTCGCTGTCTCCGGGTTGTGACAAAGAGTTGTCTCCCGGTGACAGTATTTCTTTATCAGTGTTATCGGTCAATTGCCCGGGTGTTTTTATGCCGACGGTTTTGAATGTTATCGAAAACTCCTCGGTCTCGGGCATCGTACACGCGCTGTTGTTGCAAGCCATGTAGGAAATACGACCATTAATATTATGATTTCCCGGAGAGTCGACGGTGAAATGCTGTGAGAATGTCACGGAGTTGTCCCATGTATCTAATTCAAGGTGAAACACCATGTCGACAATTGACTCGGGCTGACGGGAGGGAATGGGGTTACCTGTAAATTTTATACAGTCGCTTTCGTCAAATGCGATGACCGTCGGATTAGGACCTCCGTCGGGTAGTGAAAGCGCGTAGATGTGCCAGCCGTTTTCGATCTCGGCTTTTACAATTACATATCCTGCCGTGTCGTCGGTCATTTTTATGTCGGTTGACCATTTTACTGGTTTGTCGATCTGAGCCGAGCATACCAGTGAGCAGTATAGTAGAGAAATGATTATCGACAAAAATCTCGTCATAAACGTGATGGTTGTGTGATGTAATGATGGTACAAAGTTAACAATTTATTTACACATGCAGCTTTTTAAAAAGTTGTAGGGACTGCAATGCTGTCACGCGTGAATGAGGAACTCTACATTACATTTATTAGCTCGATTTCAAAAACAAGAGTGGAACCGCCGGGTATGCCCGGCTGAGAAAATCGTCCGTACCCCATTTCGGCGGGTATGTAAACCTCCCATTTGTCACCTACACGCATTGCTTGAAGAGCGATAATCCATCCTTGTATGAGATCACGGAGACGCATGGCAAGAGGAGCACCACCGCGGCTGCTGTCAAATTTTTTTCCGTTAATGGTTTTACCTGTGTAATGGACGGTAACAACACTATTGCGATTGGGCGATTTTGCTTCCGGACGTCCGTGTGAGATTACCTTATAATATATGTTTTTGTCAAGGTGTTTAACTCCCGGCTCCTGAGCTTTTGCCATGAGCCATTCTTTGTTTTGCTGTATGTAATCTTGTTTTGACATTTAATCTACGGTTTGTTTTTGGAAGGCAAACTTACTAAAAAATCCACAGAGCCGAAAATCATTTTTCTGAAAAAGTCAGTAATTTATTTTTGTAACTAAAAAATTAGTTATACATTTGCGGAGTCAACTAAAAAATTAGTTAAGTTTTAAGGATATGAAAGCTGGAAGAAAAAAACAGATTTTATCAGACAGAGAAGCGTCGATAATGCGATTACTGTGGGACAATGGTCCGTTGTATGTAAAAGAAATGGTACGACTTTTACCGGAACCTCGACCTCATGTAAACACTATCTCTACAATGGTAAAAATACTGGAGGAAAAGGGCTATGTCACCCATAAATCAATCAGCGGGTCATATCAGTACTCGGCAATAGTCGGTGCAGAAGGTTTCTGTAGCCGTTCACTTGCCGATGTCGTCCTTAAATTTTTTAATAATTCCTATAAAAATGCAGTCTCGGCACTTGTTGCTGAAGAGAAAATTTCAGTAGAGGAGTTACGTGAGATAATCGGGATGGTAGAGCGTCAGCACGGCGGCGGACAGAATAAAGAGAAGAATAATTAATTATGGGAACATTATTTTATTATTCGATTTATTCGAGTCTTTTATTGTCAGTATTCTACGGCGTTTACTGTATGATACGCCGCTTTTTCCCTGCACACGGATTTAGGCGAATGCTCCTGATGCTGATGGTCATCATATCATTCGTAGCATTGCCTGTTGGTGCGTTAGTTGATATGATGAATACTGACACGGTAGTTATGATACCGTCCGGGACGATCATTGTACAGCCCGACCGAATTTCTGTCGGAACTGTATGGACTTTGTTACTATGGGCGTATGTAATAGGATTTACGTTAATGACAGCTGTTATAATTGCCGGACTTATACGTCTGTATATGATTGTCAGACGAGGTAGATCTATTGGTGGTGACGGTTACCGTATTGTGTTGACTGACGATGAGAGAATTGCTCCGTTCAGTATCGGTAACATGGTTGTGATGAGCTGTAAAGATTATGTTGAATATGGTGATATGATATTATGTCACGAAATGCAGCATGTTAAATCACGACATTGGGTTGATCTTGCTGTTGTGCAGTCGCTTTCTGTTGTTGCATGGTTTAATCCTGTGATATATATTGTTACGAGAGAGTTGCGTATTATTCATGAATATTCAGCTGATGCGGGGGTGGTTTCAAGTGGTACAGATGTCAAGGAGTATCAGATGTTGCTGATATCAAAAGCCTCCGGTATAGCTATGCCGATGTTTGCTAATTGTCTGAATCACGGTGTATTGAAAAAAACGTATAATTGCGATGAGTGATGATAATGTCGGTCTAAGGCAATATCGTATGCTCGCGTTGATTTTCTTGCCGGTAGCATTCATTGCAGTTACGGTTTTACATGCCCCTATAGTTTATTCATATATGGTAAAGGCATCTTCATTAACGTTGAGTTTCTCCGGGGCAGAGGATGATATGTGGATTTTCAGTGCCAATCCTCCGCGACCTGATCATAATGCATTTTATGTAAATGATGTCCCCGTACAAGATATAAATCAAGTCGATCCCGCTTGTATAGAGTCTATCTCTGTTTATAAGTCAGAATGTGGCGGGGCTGATGTTAAAATTAAATTGAAAGACGGTGTCAAGTTCAATCCGTCAGCGAATAATTCATTTGAAAAGGAATGGGGAGAGCTCAAGGTAGAACGTGTGGGTTGTGAGAAGAAAAAGTTATAAGTAGCTTATTAATATTTAAATAAAGGTAAGGTTATTATGTTGAAACGGATTACTATTGCAGCAATTACTGCATGTTTTACAGTCACACTAATCGCACAGGTATCAGGTGATGTAAATGTTGTTAAGGTTGGTTCTATTCCCAGGTCAGAAATGAAAGGCCCTGAGTATGATATTGTCGGTACTGATGATTTTGAATGTATATATGAATACGTTATCTCGTCAGCCGGTAAAGACGGTTCACCATTCAAAGAAACAACCAATACCATATTGCAGATGTCTCCTAACTATGCAAAATATCAGGACTATACAACTTATCGTAACGATTCGTTGAATTTCACTAAAACACCCTTGACGCCGGAGAACTCAAGCGGTCAGATTAAGTTTACCGGTGAGGTATATCAGAATATGTCCGATGGGAAAACTACATATCTTGATGTAGTACCCCTGGCGTATGCAAATTATGATGAACCGTTTGCATGTTTTGACTGGAAACTTACTGAGGACACTATGACCGTTTGCGGTTATCTTTGTCAGAAGGCTATGTGTGAGTATGGAGGTCGTGATTGGGAAGTGTGGTTTACAGAGGAACTCCCGTTCGGTTTCGGACCGTGGAAATTTGCAGGATTACCGGGATTGATTCTTAAGGCTACCGATAGCAAGGGCGTACACGATATGACTGCTATTATGACGCGAAAAAGTGATACTTTTCCTATTTTACGTCAGAAGTATTCTAAGATACAGCGCACGACACGTGATAAGTTCCTAAAGGTAAAAGCTGATTTTGAGAAAGATCCTATGGGGGCAATTCCAACTGAAGCGGTATCTTCCATAGACGTAAAAAGGAATGGCGAAATTTCGATCAACGGGGTGTTTATGCCACAGAGGGAACACGGTTACACTCCGATTGAGCTTAGATGATCAACCTACGATAACTAACCGTAGTGAGAGCTATATATTTTGTCATTATAATGCTACTGATGTCAGTCATGATGTCGGCGCAGACCGTTATAACCGGGACGATAACAGATCGTTCCGGTGGTCCGGTTGCGGGAGCTATAGTCAAGGTCGCGTACAGAGGTAAGACATTGACATTTGCTGCGAGTAAAGATAAGGGCAGCTATCGTCTTGAATTGAATGAATCAACAAGACAGGAGATTGACAGTATAGATTTATCGGCGAGATGTATGGGTTATGAAGCATATGTCACAAGAGTTCCCAATAGAACGGAATTAGTAAATATTGTGCTCGTGGAATCGGAGATTGCTTTGCGTGAGGTCTCTGTGATGGCTCCTAAAATAACTGCGGCGGGTGATACTGTGTCATACAATCTTGATTCGTTTCTCGGAAAGAGCGATGTGACTCTTGAGGATGGACTGAAAAAGCTGCCGGGGGTGGAGGTTGAAAATTCCGGTACGGTAAAATATCAGGGCAAATCAATTAGTAATTTTTACATTGAAGGAATGGATATGCTCGGTGGAAAATATAATCTTGCGACGCGTAATATGCCTGCCGAGTATGTAGCTCAGATAGATCTTATAAAGAATCATAATGATGCAAAGATAGATCGGGGTCGTGTCAGTGACAATGTCGCACTTAATGTGAGGCTTAAAAAGAGCATAAAGTTCAAGCCTATGGGAACGTACTCGGTATCTGCCGGTTATAATGACAGACCGCTTTTTCATGCAGAGGGAACCGGAATGATGTTTAGGTCAGACTTTCAGACGCTTATGACGCTAAAGGCTGGAAATATAAAACAGTTCACAAGTTATGACCTTCATGAGCATTTTCAAAGAAATGGTGGTTTAAATATGGATAATCCAGCTTCTGGTTATCTTGGAGACCTGTCGGGCAGTCGTCCGTCAATCAATGCATCACGCTATCTCTCTCCTATTGAAGCGCTTGTGAGTATTAATGCCATGAAAAAGTTCAGTGAGTCAAATTCACTAAAGGTCAATGCTTCATACGCTTACAGTGAGAGTGACTATGACTATACTGAACAGAGCCGATATTTTGCCGGTAACGGATTTATCGTATTTGAGGAGGGAAACTATCTTCACAGGCGTTCTCACAAGCCTGCCTTTGAGCTAAACTATGTAGACAATGCCGATAGCAAGTATATTGCCAATTCATTTAGAGTCAAGGGGGTGATTGCCGATAATAGTTTTGATGTTAAATCAGAGTTATACGATGTAGGGCAGTCGCTGTCAAGCAGGGAGATATCTGTCAGTGATAACTTTTCCTGGCGTTTGAGACATGGCAATCGGTTTTGGGATCTAAGCGGTGGTGTAGCGTATAATACAGTTCCTTCCGTGCGTCTCGGATTTTCCGAAGTGACCAGTGCCGGAATAATTAGTAATGGTAAGCAACAGATTTACGGTGACGTGCTGAGTGCAATGGTTGATGGCGGTACATCATTCAGGTTTGGAGGTTCACGTGTGAATGTCGACATGGCGGCAAATTATAATCACATGAATGTAAGCAGTGACAACAAGCCTTATGATGATGTTAACAGAATAGGAAGTAATGCTGCTCGTGTCAAGGTGTATCCAGGCTACGAATTTAAGTCGGGAGATAATCGGTATGAGCTTCTTCTGACGTTGCCGTTGGAATTGACGTTGTTGCATGCAAAGAATAGTTATACAGGAGACCGTATCGATTTTGACCGTCTCTATTTCAATCCATCGGCTAATTTTAAAGTCAATATGACATCAGACCTGTCAGCCAATCTCTCGGCAGGACTTAATCATTCTGTCGGTGATGCCATGCAACTGATGACAGAACCGGTCATTACCTCGTTTCGTGACCGACATGCAGCATCGGGAATAATGATGCGTAATCGTCTGTTTAACTCACATTTATCATTCCTTTTCAGTCGTCCGCTTGATTATTGGTGGGCGAGTGCGTCAGTCAGTTATGACGACTCTAAAAATAACGTATTAAACCGACTGACGGTCAGTGAAGATGATATAATCAGCGGAGCATTGGTTCATAATAATGTGTCACGTAATATATCCGGTTCGATGTCAGTCACACGTTACGTGTCTGCTATAAGTGGCAAGATTTCGCTTTCAGGGAGATATATCCACTCATCAGCTGAAGTTATGCAGCAGGATGAGATAATTGGTTATCATGGAAACAGTTTCTCAATAAGTCCGTCGGTGTTGTTGACTCCGTGGCGTTTTATGGAGCTGACGGTCAAGGGGAGTTTTCAAAAACAATATAACAGTTATCTTTCAGTTAAGGAATCGTACGATCAGCTTGATGGTAATGCTAAATTGTCAATTTATCCGAAGGACGGACTCGATATTTATGGAAATATTGATTTTGTAAGACGAAAGATTGACGATACGCATCGTCAGAATGTCACTCTGTTTGATGTTGGAGCTCGGTGGAGTGTAAAAAAGATGAAATTTGAATTCCGTGTAGATAATGTCTTTAATATGAGACGTTTTTACTATACGCGATATTCCGGACTCGATACCCATTCATATTCTTATGTAATGCGTCCGCGTACATTTGTAGTCTCGTTTTCGTTTACTATGTGACAGTTATACGTTATCTTGAAGCATAAAAAATCCGCCCATGGCATATCATATATTTATGCCATGGGCGGGTGTCTTTATGTTTCAGTAAGTAAAAATATCAGTCAGCTACGAGTGTATTATATATCTCGACGGCTGTTGCAATTGCATCGCCTTCAGATTTGTCAGAATAGCGGTCGCGCGAATTTACCCACTGTTCATCAATTGTATAGAAGTCTATGGGTTCACGCGTCTCACCGTTCAGAATAGCTTTTTGGTCATCGATCCATCTGCTCCAGCGGGTATAATATAGGTCGTTGAGCAGACCTGACCATTCGCGGTGAGCATAATCGCGCAGTTTGCCGTCCTCTGAAGCCTTGCGCGGACCCCAGGTTGTGATAAGCAGACGTGCGTTTTGTTCCATATAGTCGCGCTCGGACTTGGAAGGTGCAAGCCGGCGTGCATCGTTAATCCATGTTCCCACTTTGAACTCACGGCGGGTAGATAGAAGTTGATCCTGCGCTTTTATAAGGTTGAGGAATTGATCAGAAAGCGATGCAAAGCGTTCTTTATCGCCGGCATCAAGAGCCTTTATCATTTCGGTGTAGACGAGACGACCTTTCTCGGAAACTGATTGACGAACAATGTCAACGAGGTCAAATTCATAATTTTCTACTCCACGGAATCTCGGTGCCGCGTTGACGAATATTCCTGCAGCCGCAATAACATCCTCCGGTTCATAGTAGTGGCGCATTTTACTCCAACTTGAAACCTGGTAAACGGTCTTTGACGGTCTACCGCAGAACACTGACTCGGATGTGCCTTGCTGTATGTTGCCAAAGGGACAATTATAGATAGAGTTGGCAAGACCGAGCCATGCATTGTAAATGTCGTCGTCGGCTTTACCATAGCGTGCCTTAGTGTAGCTTTTGAGCCATTCTTCCTTATTGAATTCCTCGGGACGCCATATTAACTCACTGACCAGCTCATACATTACAGGATTATTCTCGATACCCTCCATGGTAAGACCAATACCTGTCATGTCTTTACCGAATGGAGAGCGACGCGCTTTATAATATTCACTGATTACAAAGTCCATGCGACCGTGCAATCCCACATTACCGCCGAAATTGAGCAGCATACAGTACATCCAGTCATGGGGCGCATATCCTTGTTTACGGTCATAGGGTGCCGGAGTGTCTTGATCCCCCCAGTTAGGGCGTATTTCCGAGGCAAGGTCGAGCACTACGATATCACCTTTGTCAACTCCCTCAAGGAGTGCGGGTCGCGGATTACCGCTCCATCCCTGGATGACCCATACCGACGAGGGATTAGCGCGCTTCATGGCATTGGTAATTGTCGCGCCGGCTGCCTTTAAGTCGACACCTTCGATGCTTCCTCCCTCATGAAACGGGTCCATGCTGTAGTAATCGGCTTTACCGTAAAGTTTTGTCAGTTCATCATAGTATATATCAGCAATTTCGTCAAATCGGGGATCGTCTGTTAGTAAAAATGCCGGACGTGTAAATCCATTCCAGATGCCTTTACCGGATACTTTTACACCAAGACGCGTGTCGGCATCATGCGGCACCATGCCGGAGTAGCCCGGAAGAACGGGTGTCATGCCGTATTCAGCCATGCGGGCAAGAATCTTTTTCTGAAGTTTCTCGCGGTCGGCATACCATTTGTCGGAATTCGGACCGCCCCAGCCTTCAAGATTGTTCATGAGCCACCAAGCCTGAAATGCAGGTCCGGCAACAAAATTGTCAATTTCTTCGCGGTTGTAGCCAAGACGGTTAAGGACGTTTTTCCATACCACGTCCATACCTGTCATGGCAAGCGGCATGTTGATGCCGTGGAGTGCCATCCAGTCTATTTCCTGTTGCCATCGTTCCCAATCCCAGAATGCCATAGAATAGGAATGAGTGCAGTAGTTTAGATAATAGCGGCGCGTAGCATCGGTTTCATGGCGTTCGGGCTGCTCAGGAAGCGGGAGGACAGTCGGCAACTGAGCTTTCATGCAGTTCCATGTCAGGTGGGTATCAGCATAATATTTAAGATACCAGTTGAGTCCTGCGGCGATGTTTATGGCGTTGTTTCCTGTTATTGCCGGTTTCCCGTCGATAGTGCTGATTTCAAAAAAATCTACAGGTGATTCAACTTCTTTAATAATGAATCGGGATGACATTCCGGGTTGAATACGTTCCATGAGTCCGCTGACAGGATGAGCCGCGCTCATAGACAAAACGCATAACAACATGCTGAATAACGAAATGATTTTCATGATATTACCAATGATATGATTTGTTTAAGTGTTTCAGGTATATTCTTTTACTTGACAAAAAAGCACTTAATAAGAAGTCGATTAGGGCTTGATTATTAAGTGCTATATTTGAGCCGCGAGTGGGACTCGAACCCACGACCTTTTCGTTACGAATGAAATGCTCTACCGACTGAGCTATTGCGGCTTATGCAATAGAGAAATCTCTATGCTTTATTTTTCGGATGCAAATTTACTAAAAATTTACAGTTTGCTTACTATAAGTGAGAATAATTTTTGCATCATCGAAATTTAATTTTGTCATAACGGGTGTTTCTACGTAAGGCACTATTGAACTTATGTAGGTCGTACCGGCAGAATAGTAGGAAGAACCAGATGTTTCGGTATTGATTGTCACCGGTGTAAGAGTGAACGTGTAGTCCTCGACATTCAATTCATCCTTGGCAAGCATTGCTGTCAGATATTTGCGCATATCACTGAATGCGTAGCTATTTGTTGTGCTATTATAAGTTGCGTAGAATGAATATGTGTTATCGGTAGTTTCGTTGTTGGCAAAGAAGGTGTCCTTATTCTTGGACAGAACCATTAGAAGATAAGGCGGAATGCCGATACTGTAACTATTCTCGATTTCCTCTGCCG
The DNA here is from genome assembly GCA_964442005.1 of uncultured Bacteroides sp. GTDB lineage: Bacteria > Bacteroidota > Bacteroidia > Bacteroidales > Muribaculaceae > JAAVFS01. The sequence goes on from CAYTWG010000010.1 coordinate 44,684, forward strand.
GGATTGTGAACGAAAGATTATTTACTACCGACAGGCTACGAGGGTCATTACGGTAGCTGTCAATGATTTCCCGGATGGGGAATGTTATTTCGACATCAAGCCCAACAGGTGCCACGATCAGCTTCTCGCCGGCAGCTACCCGAGCGGTAAGGTCAGTTGAAATGTTGTAAGAGATATTGTTGTTGGTTATAATCTCGGGTGACACGGCATAATAATTTCCTATATAATAATAGGTAGTGTCTTTGCCGGTCTCGGTCTTATCATTGATATGATAGAACATCGACATGACGGTGGATCCGATTTTTACCACTCGACCGGAACCAAATGTACTCTTGACATAGATACCGGGGAACGATTTGGCAAACAAGGATGGAATAAGGTAGTTGTCGGGATTCTGCTTGTAGAGATTGAACAGTTCCCGTGCCAGATCAAGGGGCATGTCAATCTCGATATCACGATAAGAAAGAGCCTGTACCGAGTCAGAACGACCTAAGGCATTACAATTATAGACTTTGGATGACAACAGTGATTCGGGATTGTAGTAGTCAGTGGGGTCGAAGTCGCTATAAATAGGATAGGGGAGCTGACGGTTAAGACGATATATTTCCAATCCCATCGGGACAAGCGAGTCACCGATGAAGCCATTGTTTTTAGGTATTGACATGTAGAGTTTCATCGAGTCAATGCTCTCGGCTGTCACTTTTGTCGTGTCTACTCGTGCGGCAGGCATGAACTGAGTGACAAAGTCAGACTTAAGATCTCCGAATCCTTTTGCTTCGATGGCGCCAAGAAGCTGAGTTATAGTCCTTGACTGTACATGGTCGTTCTGTACAGAGTGACCATTGACAACAAATGCAGAATCGACGATGATTGAAATTTCGTCCTGGATAATTGACGAACCGATATTGTCGCTATTGTCACATGATGCAAACAGTAGAGCTGCGACGAGACACGGTATATAACGTAATGATTTCATTTCTGAAATAGTAATGTAGATGATATCAGAGCCGGATTACTTACAATAGACTGTTATAAAGATCAGCGTATGCGTCAACATCAACAGTCTCTTCCTGGAACTCAAGTACCGGTTTACCGGTTGACTTGGCGTATGCGATAATGCTCGGGCTGACTGATGCGGAGCCAATTACCACGCCGTCGGAGTAGTCAATGGCAATCTTATTAAGGGTCTCATAGTCAACAGCGTCATCACCAAGTGCTTTAAGATCCTCATCAGTGAATCCGTCCAATTTGAGCTTTTCCTTGAAACGAGGATCAAGAGTCCCTTCAAAGTTATCGTCAAAGACGGTGTATATGATTTTTGACGTGCGGAACGACGGACCCTCATGGTAAAGACGCTTCAGATAGAGTGGAGCAAGTGCTGAAATCCAGCCTTGACAATGAACTACAGCGGGTTCCCAACGTAATTTTTTTACGGTCTCGATAACGCCTCTGGCAAAGAACATTATGCGCTCGTCGTTATCTTCCGGAGTCTGGCGTATCTCAAGATCAGTAACTTGATGTCGCTGAAAATAATCCTCATTATCAATGAAATACACCTGCATGCGGGATGATTGCAGCGTAGCAACCTTTATGATAAGAGGATGGTCAGTGTCATCAATGATGATATTCATGCCCGATAGACGAATCACTTCGTGTAGCTGGTTGCGACGTTCATTGATGCAACCGTATTTCGGCATGAAAATTCTTACTTCAAATCCTTTTTCCTGAATGTTCTGAGGTAATTTCTGACCAAGTTCTGATACCGGATTAGAGGGCAGGTAGGGGGTGATTTCTTGAGATATGTAGAGAACCTTGTTGCTCATTAATCTTTTTAATTATTATTTAGTAACATGACAGTTACAGGTTGCGTGACAGTGGTGGGATTTAAACGGTATCAAATCATTGCTAACTGACGAGCAGTCTGTAGACTGGCTGAATTTAACCACAAAGGTACTAAATATTTTCCAATTTGAAGCGATTTATTAGCTTATGTATGATAAAAATAACATAATTTACGATAATAGAGGTGCCGAGATTGTGAAATTAGCTACGAAAATAGCACGTATTACAATTGTTATAAGTAAATTTGCGGATATAGTTTCTATATTAGGTCGCTTTGATATATACTGAAGATTAAATAATGCCATTGTAATGAAAAAATATTTGTTTTGGTTGATATTTCCTCTTTTTCTTCTGTCGGGGTGTAGTGACTCGGATGAGCCAATGCCGGATGGATCTGATGTGGATAAAACATTGTTGATTTACATGCCATGGTCTTCCAATCTGACAAGCTATTTCTATCAGAATATTAAGGATATGGAAGTCAGTATTGAAGAGTTGGGCGGATTGTCTAAAGAAAGGGTTCTCGTGTTTATATCCACAACTCCGACTGAGGCATCTTTATTTGAAATTAAATGTGAAAATGGTATATGTCAAAGGGCAGACTTGAAATCATACACTCATCTGGCATTTACCACCGAATCAGGTATTGCTCAGATACTTGAAGATGTTATTTCGTTCGCTCCCGCAAAGCGGTATTCGATGATTATAGGTTGTCACGGTATGGGTTGGCTACCAGTGAATACGAGTCGTGTCATAAAGGCTAAAGAAAAGTATCACTGGGATTATATAGACGTACCTTTGTCACGATATTTTGGCGGGATAACACCGGAATATCAGACCGATATCTCTACCTTGTCAGATGCCATTGCCGACGCCGGGCTGAAAATGGAATATATCCTGTTTGATGATTGTTATATGTCCTCGATTGAAGTTGCATACGAATTAAAAGATGTAGCTGATTATCTCATAGCATCGACGTGTGAAGTTATGGCGTATGGAATGCCATACGCGACTATGGGACGGCATTTGCTTGGCGCTCCCGATTATAAAGCAGTCTGTGATGACTATTATGATTTTTATTCAAATTATGCTATAATGCCTTGCGGAACTCTTTCTGTTACCGACTTGTCTCATATAGACGATATTGCCAATTTCATGAAAGAAGTTAATAAATCGTATGTATTTGATGATAATCAGCGTGGTATGTTGCAGAATTTAGACGGTTATAATCCTACTATTTTCTATGATTTCGGCGATTATATCAATTTATTACTTGAACAGAATAGTGCTCCGGAAAGCATGGTCGTAGAATTTACGAGGTTGATGGATTGTCTTATTCCGTATAAAACTAATACTGAAAAGTTTTATACAGCAAGCCGTGGACCTATAAAAATCAACAGCTATTCCGGCATTACGACATCTGATCCCAGCGTCAGTCAGCGAGTTTCTGATAAGAATAGAACGAAATGGTATAATGCCACTCATTGAGACTTTTCATTATGGCACGATTATTATGATAATGATAAATTAAGCATTTGCTTTAATTTGTAGGTTGATTTTTTAGTAACATTAAATAAATGTATTAAATTTGCATAAATTTATTTTTGTCATTAGGACATTTATCGTATAAAATAGGAATACCTGATCATGAAAAAAGATAAAGTTTTAGTAAAGAAGGAATATCTGTTGCCGTTTATTCTTATAACCTCACTATTTTTTATGTGGGGATTTGCAAGAGCGGTGCTTGATGTGTTGAATAAGCATTTTCAGGACTCATTATCAATCACCATAACCCAGTCGACACTGGTTCAGGCGATGACTTATGCCGGCTATTTCCTGATGGCTTTGCCTGCGGGTATTTTTATTACCCGTTATGGTTATCGGCGCGGAGTTGTAATGGGACTTCTTCTATTCGGCATAGGGTCGCTACTGTTTATTCCCGGTGAAAATCTCGGATCGTTTACTTTTTTTCTAGGCGCTCTGTTTGTAATAGGTTGCGGACTTGCTGTCCTTGAAACGGCAGCTAATCCGTATGCCACAGAGCTGGGCGCTCCTGAAACAGCTGCGAGCCGACTCAATCTTGCTCAATCGTTCAACGGACTGGGGTGCATACTTGCTCCCGTAATAGTGGGCGGATTTATATTTTCGGAGGACGGTGGCGGAAGTGTTGCTGTCCCATATACAATAATGGGCTTGATAGTGCTGCTCGTCGCCGCATTGTTCTGCAAGGTTAAACTTCCTGAAATCAAACTTTCGGAAGTTTCCGACAAGGTCTCCGAGGCTAAGGAGAGCATTGGAGAATCAATAAAGGCGTTGTGGGGAAGCCGCCGATTCCGTCTCGGACTGCTTGCCTTGTTCTGCTATGAAGTAGCTGAAATATCGATAAACAGTCTTTTTATAAATTATGTGACAGCTGACGGCTGGATGGATAAGATGTCGGCATCAGCAGTGCTCTCATTCGGTGCTCTCGGTCTTTTCATGGTGGCGCGTGTGATAGGTAGTTGGATCATGAGTCGCGTGGCTGCCGAAAAGGTGCTTGCCGTATGTGGCGTGCTGACCGTGATCGGGGCTCTTGCTGTTGTTGTAAACTTCGGTGCCCTGTCGAAGTGCGGTCTGTTTGCATGTTATGCATTTGAAGCGATTATGTTCCCCACTATTTTTGCAATTACAATAAGCGGTGTCGGCGGAAGGGCTAAGATTGCATCGTCATTTTTGATGATGACTCCGATAGGCGGAGCTGTCGGAACGTTCCTGATGGGGGTTGTCGCTGACAGTTATTCGATGTCGACAGCTTTTATCGTACCATTAGCAGGCTATGCACTCGTGTTGTTTTATGCATTGATGGTGGTAAAAAAGAAACTTGGTTAAACTATTAAATTAAAAAGTCTATAATGAATTCACGTCCCGATATATGTTGCATAGGTCACATCACTCTTGACAAAATTGTGACTCCACGTCAGACCGTCCATATGCCCGGCGGTACATCGTTTTATTTTGCACACGGTATCAGTTGTCTTGATGCCGATAACTTCTTGCTGGTCACATCTCTCGCGGAAAGCGAGATGAAGGCAGTGGATGATATACGAGCCAAAGGGATCGAAGTAAAAGTTGTTCCGAGTAAACATTCGGTCTACTTTGAAAACTGTTACGGAGAGAATCAGAATGAACGCACGCAGCGAGTGCTTGCAAAGGCTGAACCGTTCACTGTTGATAATCTGAATGATATTGATGCAAAGATTTTTCATCTCGGGACTCTTCTTGCTGACGATTTTTCAGTCGATGTAGTGAAGATGCTTTCAGAGAAAGGAATCGTGTCAGTTGACGCTCAGGGTTATCTTAGAGAGGTTCGCGGCGAGAATGTCTATGCCGTTGACTGGGATGAAAAAGTCGAAGCCTTGAAATATATAGATATTATTAAGGCTAATGAGAAGGAAATGGAGGTCTTGACAGGATGCTCAGATCCCCGCGAGGCGGCTAAACGTCTTGCTCAGTGGGGGTGTAAGGAGGTGCTTCTTACACTCGGCGACAAAGGATCTCTTATATATGCTGATGGTGAGTTTTATGAGATTCCTGCGTTTCCGACTCCTGACGTGGTTGATGCAACAGGGTGCGGCGACACTTACATGACGGGTTATCTTTATATGCGTAACAAGGGCGCATCCTATGTCGATGCCGGAAAATTTGCTGCAGCTATGTGTACTCTTAAATTGGGCGCATCAGGTCCGTTTAATGCATCGGAAGATGACATCTATCGGGTGATTGAAGGGCGATAGCGATAACCCAAAGATAAGGATAAGATAAGAAACAAGTGACTCCACATTTCTCGGAATCATCTATGAGATGGACAGAGGGATGTGGAGTCACTGTTTATTGTGTTTTGGAAGAAATTATTGTCAGAGCGCGATGAGTTCTTTGATTTTTTCTTCGAGCGTGGTCTTGGATTGTGATCCGGCAAGACGTATGTCAGTCTTTTCTCCGTTTTTGAAAAACAAGATGGTAGGGATAGACATGATACGGTATTTGGCGGCGAGGTCACCCTCTTCGTCAATATTGTATTTGCCTATAACTACTTCGCCGTCGTATTGTGCGGCAAGTTCATCAATGATAGGGGTCATGCGTACACAGGGCCCACACCATGTTGCCCAAAAGTCGATGACGACCGGTTTGCCTGAAGCAATAATTTCTGTGACATTTTCGTCAGTAAAAGTAAAAGCCATAGTTTTTGTGATTATAATATTGATAGTTAGTTTAATTCTGATATTTTGTAAAAGCATACTCGACCCCGATACTGTCAAGCATGTTGGCAAGTTCTCGATTAAGGGGGATTTTTATGCCTGACTGCATCGTCACCGAGCGGTTTATTTCGGGGTCATAAACCTGAAATCTTAGGGAACCGCGATCGGTGGTCGCTGAATTCATGTGGTCGATAATGAGGCTCTTTAAGGTATCGTTCATGTCTTTGGGACTGATCCGGACCGTTATGCCTTCAATCAACTTGTTTTTTATTTCTTCAAGTAGCTTTATGTTTGTGACGTTGAACCTTAGCTCGCCTTTATAGTCGCGTGAGTATTTACCTGTGACAAGAATATTAGTGCCCGGTTGTCCGTAATTGGCGTAGTTGATATAATCCTTGCCAAATAACATTATTTCGGTACTTCCGGTGTAGTCCTCAAGTGATAAACGTCCGAAGTTGCCGCCTTTTTTTGATGGGCGGGATTCAAATTTAGTCACCATGCCTCCGAATGTGAGTTCACGTCCATCTTCCTTTACACCCTCGTTGAGATCTTTGATGCTTGAACTACAACCATAGGTCAATTCCATATAATATGGGTCGAGAGGATGTGCCGATAGATACATACCTACGAGTTCACGTTCTTTTTCAAGTCTAACGGCTGATACCCATTCGATACCCGGGCGAACAACGGGGCGTCCGGCAGTGTTGAGACTCATGTCTTCGTCGCCAAAGAGTGATGCCGATTGCTGCATGGATGCTTGCTGAAACAGTTGTCCGTAACGCAGCAACTGTTCTGACAGGCTCTCGTCTCTGTTGTTCTTTTCAAAGAAATCCTCACGTTTGATTCCTTCGAAGCAGTCAAAGGCGCCTGCAAGTGCAAGTGATTCAAATGTACGGCGGTTGAGAGCGGCGAGGGGAACTCGCTCTACAAAATCATAGATCGACTCAAATGGACCTCCATCATTTCGTGCCTTTATGATGTCGGCTGCGACATTTTCTCCGACGCCTTTTATTGCGGCAAGTCCGAATCGGATGTCACCCTGTTTGTTTACACCAAACTCGCTGAAACTTTCATTGACATCAGGTCCTTTGACAGGGATATGCATAGCCTTGCACTCGTCCATCCCGAAGACCGGAATTCAGATGGAGGTTATCACGGACTGCATCGGTATGCAGCTT
>CAYTWG010000011.1:0-51445 GCA_964442005.1 uncultured Bacteroides sp.
TCTTCTTCGCGCTGATCGGTATGATTTATGGCCGTACACACACACGCGACATCCGTCTGATGGGCGGTTTGATGAAGATAATGCCGTTCTTGGCCGTCTGCTATGTGATAGCGGGTATGGCGTCGCTCGGTTTGCCGGGTCTGTCTGGCTTTGTGGCCGAGATGACAATCTTTGTCGGCTCGTTCCAGCAGGGTATGACCGACTATCTGGCAGGTGCAGGCTCGCTTCGCCTTGTGTTCACCATCATCGCATGTTGCTCGATCGTCATCACGGCAGTCTACATCCTGCGCGTTGTAGGCAAGCTGTTGCTCGGCCCGGTGCAGGACAAGCATCATCTCGAGCTTACGGATGCGACATGGTGGGAGCGTCTGTCAACAATCACCCTCATCGTGTGTGTCGCCGCTATCGGTTGTTTCCCCAACTTCTTTGAGGAACTTATCAAAGGTACATTCGCCCACGATATTTTCCGTGCCATCGCATTGAATCAATAAGATTAAGATTAATAAGAAATGGATTATTCTCAGTTTTTAGCAATGAAGCAAGAAATAGGATTGCTGATCGTATTTCTATTAGTCTTCCTATATGATACATTCATGCCCAAGAAGGCATTGAATGGACTGTCGGGATTCACATGCGTGATTTTCGCAATTTTCACCGCCCTCTGCTTCTGTAGTTGTCTGACCGGTGAAAGCGTGTCGGCATTCTCCGGAATGTACGAGACATCGCCTGTGATAGCTATGGTTAAGAATATACTTAATATTGGCGTGCTTATAGTGCTCATTCAGGCAAATAAGTGGAATAACGGCGAGATGCAGATAATGCGTCGCGGCGAGTTCTACGAGTTGTTGCTGGTGACGCTCTTCGGTATGTATCTCATGATTTCTGCTCGTCACTTCCTCTTGTTTGTGATCGGTCTCGAGTCAGCATCGTTGCCTCTTGCCGCGATGGTTGCATTTGATAAGAAACGTTACGAAAGTCATGAAGCAGCCATTAAGTATATGTTGACCGCCGTATTCTCTTCGGCAGTCTTTATGCTTGGTCTGTCATTTGTTTACGGACTTGCCGGAACGCTGTATTTCAAGGGCATTTACTTTGCCCTCGGCGCGCAGAACTCAACGATGCTCATCGTTGCAATCGCATTTGTTATCTCCGGTATCGGTTTCAAGCTGTCGCTTGTTCCCTTCCACCTCTGGACTGCCGATGTATATCAGGGTGCGCCCACTTCGGTTACCTCATATCTGTCCGTGATTTCCAAGGGCGCGGCTGCGTTCGCTTTCCTTGTGATTCTTGTTCAGGTGTTCGGTCAGTTCTATTCCGCTATATGGGAGTGGATGCTTTACGCGCTGATCATTCTTACGATTACTGTCGGTAACCTTTTTGCAATCCGTCAGCGCAACATGAAACGCTTCCTCGCGTTCTCATCAGTTTCGCAGGCTGGTTACATCATGCTCGGTATCGTAGGTATGAATGCGATGGGCATGGCTGCGATGATATATTATATTCTTGTATATATCTTCTCTAACCTTGCAGCATTCGGTGTCATTCAGGCTATCGAAAACAAGACCGGAATGGTCGACATGGACGATTACCGCGGTCTCTATAAGACCAATCCCCGTCTGTCGTTTACCATGATGCTTGCGATGTTCTCGCTTGCCGGTATTCCTCCTTTCGCAGGATTCTTCAGCAAGTTCTTCATCTTTACCGGAGCAATTAATCAGGGTAGCATAGCCATCTACATACTGGTGCTTATCGCCCTTATCAATACAATTATCTCGCTCTACTATTACTTGTTGGTAGTAAAGGCTATGTTCATAAGCTCCGACGAGTGCAAGATTGCCAATTTCCGCTCATCTTGCACCGAGCGTCTCGGTATGTGGATATGTGTTGCCGGTATAGTGTTCCTCGGACTTGTAAGTTGTGTATATAACCACATTCTGACTCTTGCCCAGAACAGTCCGATGTTCTAAATCGATAGAATCAGTTTGATCTGAAAATAACTCAGCGGGAGCGACTCCAATAGTCACTTCCGCTGATTCTTTTGTAAAATGTTTTGTTTCAGTGTTTTGCTCTGGATGGGCAGCTCCGTTTTCGTTGCGTGAGCGAATTTTAGGTTTAACGGGTGAACAATTAAGCCATTCAGGGCGTTTTATATGCGTAATTATAATGACACAATCATGAGCGAAAAAACTGTAGAACAATCTTTACTGAGCCGCCGTAGCATACGCCGTTATGAGCGTGAGGCTATATCTGACACTGATCTCGATTTTATATACGAAGCTATCCGCAATACTCCGACAAGTTATAACGGGCAGCAATTTTCTGTAATCGACGTCAGCGATCAGGCAACGAAAGAGCAACTCTATGAGTTGACTCAGCAGAAGCAGATAAAGACATGCAGTCATTTTTTCCTCTTCTGTGCTGATTACAATAAAATCTCTCAGGTTGCTAAAGCTAAGGGTGTGGACATGCCGCACTTCTATGATACAATGGATGGCGCTATAGTAGGCACTGTCGATGCGACGCTTGCCATGATGAGTGCGCTTGTTGCCGCCGAGTCAAGAGGACTCGGGACGTGCTGTATCGGTTATGCCCGCACAGCCGCGCCTGCCGCTATCGCTGAGCTGTTGCATCTGCCGCAGCATGTGTTTGCTGTGTGTGGTCTTGCAATAGGCGTCCCCCGTGAACAACCCGATATGAAACCAAAGCAGCCGGCATCGTTGCTTATCCATCGCAATGCCTATCGCAGTGACGACATGGTTCCGGAACTGTTGGACTATGACCGTGAGATAAGTCATTACAACGCTACGCGTGCCGGCGGCACATCAACCAACGACTGGGTAGCCCACATTGTGAGCTACTATCATGAAGCGATGAACTATAACATGCTCGCCGCTTTCGCCAATCGGGGGTTTGAGATTATAAGCTGACTTCTTCTGCCATTTTGTTTATTATATTTTCTACGGCGTGCCACCGCGAGGTGGTGCGCCGCAATGATGTTAAAACATTGCCCGGCTATCATGATTTTGCCGGGATTTTAGTAAATTTGTGACATATTTTGAGAAGCATTTTAAGAAAAATGAATATAATAAGTCTTTTTTCAGGGGCAGGCGGTCTTGATCTCGGCTTTCATAAAGCCGGGTTTAAAACGCTGATTGCCAATGAATACGATAAAAAGATATGCCCTACTTACCAGGCTAATTTCCCGGATGTAGAGCTCCTGGAAAAAGATATTCGCAAGACAACGTCGTCTATGTTTCCCGATAATGTTGTCGGTATTATCGGTGGTCCTCCATGTCAGTCGTGGAGCGAAGCCGGTTCGTTGAAAGGTATAGAAGATGTCCGCGGGCAATTATTCTATGAATACATCAGGATTCTCCGTGATAAGCAACCGCTATTTTTTGTTGCAGAGAATGTCTCCGGCATGCTTGCCAAGCGTCATTCCGCAGCTGTCTCCGGATTCTTGAAACTTTTTGATGAAGCAGGCTATCGGGTTAATCTCAAGATGCTTAATGCCAATGATTACGATGTCCCGGAGGACCGCGACAGAGTGTTTTATATCGGATTTAGAAAAGACCTTGATATTCGGGATTTTGAATATCCCATTCCGGTGGATGGAAAACCAACACTGCGTGATGCGATATGGGATCTGAAAGACACGGCTATTCCTGCACGTGAGCATAATAAAACTAATGGTGACTTGTGCGCGGTGGAGAACCACGAGTATTTCGTAGGATCTTATTCTCCGATATTCATGTCTCGGAATCGCGTAAGGAGTTGGGACGAACCCGGTTTTACTGTTCAGGCGAGCGGACGTCAGTGTCAGTTACATCCTCAGGCTCCCAAGATGGTGAAGGTAGAGACAAATATACATAAATTTGTTGGAGGAGCCGAACACCTGTATCGGCGTATGACTGTTAGGGAAGTAGCACGTGTGCAGAGTTTTCCCGATGATTTCAGGTTTATTTATGATGATGTCAACTACGGGTACAAGATGGTCGGTAATGCGGTGCCGGTCAATCTTGCTTATCATGTCGCCATGGCGATAAGGCAAGCTTTAAAATTTTGAAGATTTAATTTTAGATTAATACTATGGCTGATTACATTCAAGCTGAAGAAAATATCCGTCAGCTATTTCCTGTTGGCAGTGTGTTTAATTTCCAAGGTGAGGACTATCGCGTGGTCAAGAGTGGCAAGCCGCGTCCGCCAAAGGGAGAATGTAAGACCGATGTCTACATTAAAGGCGTAAGCGAGACAGGTAAAACCGTTGAACTCAAGATTTCAGTGAAGAAGGCGAATGCCGATTTTATAGAAAATAAGATATCGCTTGAGCGTGCTAAGGAGATATTCGGTGATAGTGCGCAGGAGATCGTTAAAAAGTGCGTCCTATCGATTAAAAAGGTTTTCGAGGACGATGAACTGGTATTTTTTAAAAGAGGTAAACACACGGGACAACATACAATTAAGCTTGGTTGGAAATACGAGTTTGTCAATAAGCCCGGAGGAAATAAATCAGCAATTATAGGGTTGACTGACAGTCAGAAATGCGATGTTTATGCCGGTACAAATTTGTCGGACGATAAGCGTGACTCGTTTGTCGGAGATGAGGTCGTGCCGGGTTCAGGCGTTGCCAACTATATAATTGAATTAAATGATAACGATCGACTTTCACCGGAGTTTGTTATAAGCCATCTCCGACCGATATCGGAGTACGCGGTCGGTCAGACACTTTATTTTGTCTGTAAAGCACTTAATTATCGGTTTGACAAGAAAAAGTGGGATGGTCCGAGACCCCTCGCCGTCTATGTCGATTGGAAGATTGATAACGGGAAACTGACAGCATCACTGGTATATGATAATCCGCTCACAGTTAATGGTAATACTGTAGGAGACAATCTGGAACAGTTGCTTAATGAATTGAAAATAAGCAAATTTGATCAGTTGCGCGGTGTACTGTCTGCCGACGTGAAAACCTATAATGGTAAAGTTGCCGTGATAAAGAAACGGTAACTATTCTCCACCGCGGTTTATCGTGCCATGATTATGGTATGGAAAAGACACAAACAATTCTTGATGTGAGAGTGTTTTAGTAAGAAAACAATTATTATGAAAAAGATTTTAATTTTACTCACTTTGGCATTTGGAATGGCTATGTCGGCAGATGCCTTAACATACGAGGAAGCCTTTGATTCAATCAAGGCAATACCCAGCATGAAAGGTGTTGATGGTACAGAAGTCAGCGGTTACAATGATTTTGAAGCGATCGGCGTTACAAACGGTAAATTGCTTGTTTGGTATGGTGAAAAAGACAGCCAGACAGAAACGTATGATAATGTCATATATAAAATGATTGGAGAATTACCGGCGTCGGAGATGATTCAATGTAAAATGACGGATAGCGCGATATTTGCAATATTTGCAAAACCTGTGTCAGCTGACTCAAATAGAATCATTATATTCTCCGATTCAGCATACGCAGGATTTACCGGGGCGTTAATTGGATATATCTCAAATGATGCACTAAATGCACTAAGGACTGCAATTTTAGTACCACGACAGGAAGGCGGTACCGCTTTATATATTAAAGCAATGAACTTTTGATAAAAATACTGACATGCCCTCCATATAGAATCCACAAACAAGGCATACTGAAGATAGGCCAACCAATTCAACCTGTCATCAGGTTGCGCACCAAAAAAGACTGACAGGACAGATTGGAAATCGTCTCACTGCCTGTTAGCCTTAATTGTTTTTCATCAAAAGATATTTTATTGTTGGGTGTGTGGATAATTTTGAGAAAAAATTAGTAACTTTGCATGCAATAAAATTTAAAGCATCGTTTTTATGTCTTTTATTGCAGATCGAGTAGAAATGGACGGCTTGACATTTGATGACGTCCTCCTTATTCCGGCTTATTCGGAAGTGCTTCCAAGAAGCGTAGACCTTAAAACACGTTTTTCCCGTAACATCACTCTTAACGTTCCTATCGTGTCAGCGGCAATGGATACCGTGACCGAGGCTAAACTTGCGATAGCTATTGCCCGTGAGGGAGGTATCGGCGTGATTCATAAGAATATGTCAATTGAGGAGCAGGCACGTCAGGTGCATGCTGTCAAACGTGCCGAGAACGGCATGATTTATGACCCGGTTACCATTCAGCGTGGAAAAACGGTGAAAGACGCACTCGCAATGATGGAAGAATATCATATCGGTGGAATCCCCGTAGTCGACGACGATCGTAAACTCGTGGGCATTGTAACCAACCGCGATCTGCGGTTTGAGCGCGACCTTAACCGTCCTATCGATGAAGTGATGACCTCGGAGGGACTCGTTACTACCAATCAGTCAACTGATCTCGAGGAAGCCGCCAATATTCTTCAGCAGCATAAGATTGAGAAACTTCCCGTCGTTGACAATGAGGGACATTTAATAGGTCTCGTGACTTACAAAGACATTACCAAGGCAAAAGATAAACCTAACGCATGCAAGGACCGTCTGGGACGTCTGCGCGTAGCTGCCGGAGTCGGTGTGACAAACGACAGCATGGAGCGTGTCGATGCTCTTGTTGCCGCCGGAGTGGATGCTGTTGTCATCGATACCGCCCATGGACATAGCAAGGGTGTCATCGGAGTTCTCCATGCGATCAAAGAAAAATATCCTCATATTGATGTAGTTGTAGGTAACATAGCTACCGGCGAGGCTGCAAAATATCTTGTAGAGAATGGTGCCGACGGCGTCAAAGTAGGAATCGGTCCCGGTTCAATATGTACTACCCGCGTGATTGCCGGTGTTGGCGTTCCTCAGCTCAGCGCTGTCTATGATGTAGCAAAAGCACTCGAGGGCACCGGGGTACCGTTGATCGCCGATGGTGGCATCCGTTACTCGGGCGATATCGTCAAGGCTCTTGCCGCAGGCGCTTACTCGGTAATGCTCGGCGGAATGCTTGCCGGTGTCGAGGAGTCACCCGGTGACACTATCATTTACAACGGACGTAAGTATAAGGCTTATCGTGGAATGGGCTCGCTTGAAGCAATGGAAAAAGGTTCCAAGGACCGTTACTTCCAGGCTGGCGAGACCGACACAAAAAAACTTGTGCCGGAAGGAATTGCTGCGCGTGTGCCGTTTAAGGGCTCTCTTTACGAAGTCGTTTATCAGATGCTCGGAGGATTACGTTCAGGCATGGGATATTGCGGTGCCCCCAACATCGAGAAACTTCACAACGCAAGATTCACCCGTATCACCAATGCCGGTGTTGCCGAGAGTCATCCCCACGACGTCGCTATCACGAGCGAGGCTCCCAATTACAGCGCTTCACATCAGTAATCAGCTTCAGATAGTAAATATATGCGGCAGGTTACCGATAAAAAGTGGTTCCTGCTAAAATAAAAATAGAAAAGGTGCGTTATTAGAGTGTAACTAATAACGTACTTTTTTGTAGGCGGTGTCCGGTTACGCCTGTCACCGCCAGAAATGAAATAACCAGTAGCAATGAAAAAAGGACTATTGTCAGTGGCGCTTATCGCTGCCACGCTGTTTACACTGTCGGCAAAGAAAAACGCCGAGGAACCGGTGTTGATGACGGTTGATAACAAACCGGTGACCCTTAGTGAATTTGAATATCTTTATAATAAGAACAACAGCCAGCAGCTTGCGCCTCAGACTATTGACGAGTATCTTGACATGTTTGTCGCCTATAAGTTGAAAGTCGCCGGTGCTGAAGCCGCCGGACTTGATACTACCGCCCGTTTCCGCGCTGAGTTTGACGGTTATCGTAAAGAACTTGCCGCCCCTTATCTGGTTGACAATACAGTGGAGGACAAGCTCGTTCATGAAATTTACGAGCGCATGAAAGAGGATGTGGAAGTCAGCCACATTATGCTTGACCGCAATGCTCCCGATGCGCGAGCCAAGGCTGACAGTCTGCGTGCGGCTATCGCCGGTGGCGCCGACTTTGCCGAAGTTGCGGCACGCTATTCAATAGACCGTACAACCAAGGATCGTGGCGGTTACATGGGCTTCATTTCAGCCGGTCGTTATCCCTACACGTTTGAGGATGCCGCATATAATACCCGACCCGGTGAAATCTCTGATGTAGTAGAGACCGCTTATGGATATCATATCGTTAAGGTCTCTGACCGCCGTCCCACCCTCGGGAAGGTTCTCGTTGAACATATTCTCAAACTGACTGTCGACCTGCGTCAGCGTACACCTTTGGACGAAGAGATGCGTGCTGCCAAGAAAGCCTCGATTGATTCAATTTATGCACTCCTTAAAGCCGGTGCCGACTTCGGCGATATAGCACGTCGTGAGTCAGAAGATCCCGGTTCGGCTAAAGACGGTGGTAAACTTCCCTGGTTCGGTCGCGGACAGATGGTAAAACCGTTTGAAGAAGCGTCGTTTGCCCTTGCCAATGGCGAAATTTCAGAACCTGTTGAAACCGATTACGGATATCACATCATTCATCGTCTTGACTGGAAACCGGTTGAGGATGAGGCATCGGTGACTCCTCAAATAAAAGCTGCGATAGCTCAGGACGAGCGGTCGCTCCTCCCCAAGAAAGCAAAATATCAGCAGCTGCTTAAGAAATATGACGGTAAGGTTAATGATAAGACGGCTGGTTTTGTAGAAGCTGCAATACGTCAAGCCAGTTGTTATGACTCGACTGTCTATAATAAATTTGCCACTACGGAGTGGGCTATCGCAACTGTCGGCGATATCGAGATACCGTTGTCTAAGGTTATATCAACATTCTCACCGATGGCTGCATTCGGTCCCGACCGTGCTGTCAAGGCATTCCATGAACGTATCGATGAGGAACTTCAGGAAACCGTGTTTGAGCTTGAACGTCAGTCTCTTGCTCAGACTAATCCCGATTACCGCAATCTTCTTAACGAGTATCGTGACGGTATCCTTCTCTTTGAGATCAGTGATCGTAACGTGTGGAGCAAGGCTAAGGAGGACAAAGACGGTCTTGAGAATTATTTCCAGACCAACCGCGAGAAATATCACTGGGATAATCCTAAGTTCAAGAGCTATATCGTGTTTGCTACCAGTGATTCAATCCTTGAAGCTGCACAGCAGTATCTTGGCTCTAATCAGGTAGCTGACGAGTCTCTTGTACAGTCGCTTCGCGGTAAGTTCGGACGTGAAGTTAAGGTTGAGCGTGTAATTGCATCAAAAGGGGAGAATCCGATTGTCGACTATCTCGGGTTTGGTGGCGAAAAGCCTGCTTCTACCGGTAAATGGTCTCACTATTTTGCCTACAAAGGTAAAATTATGGAGCAGCCCGAGGAAGCTGCCGACGAGCGTGGCGCCGTTACAGCCGACTATCAGTCAGAACTCGAGCAGAAGTGGCTCAACGACCTGAAGAAGCAGCATAAAGTCAAGATTAATAAGAAAGTGCTTAAACAGGTGAAGTGAATACACGTGTAACCCACATACTCATACTTATAATCGCCCTCGTGGTCATGTCGTGCAACAGCGACAGGGTCACGGGGCGTGATGTTTTGGCTCGTGTCGGGAAAGAGACACTGACACGCGGACAGCTTAACCGCCAGATTCCTCCCGGATTGTCGTCGAATGATAGTGTGAAGCTTGCACGTGCCTATGTGCGCGACTGGATTGACCGTCAGACCGTAGGTGTCGTTGCCGCACGTAATATCCCCGACATGGAGGAGATCGATCGCATGGTCGCCGAATACCGTAACGAGCTAATATCCTGGGAATATCGGCGCCTTATGAGCTACGAGCATGCCGACACGATGTTTCATCCCGATACTCTGCAAGCCTATTATGATCGCAATGTAGATGACTTTAAACTTCATCATCCGATTGTCAAGGGCGTGTTTATAAAGATTGCCGATAGTTCGCCATCCCTTAAGCAGGTAAGGAAAATATATCGCTCTCATGATGCCGCAGATATTGACTGTCTTGAAAAGAAAGATTTTACCGGAGTTATACATTTTGATTATTTCCGTAACCGTTGGGTCGACTGGGAACAGATAGAATCACGCATGCCTTTTGACTTCGGGAACGATGCCAATGCGTTTCTGCGTAATCATAAAAATGCCGAGATAACAGTCGGCGGATTTGTCTATCTACTTGAAATCAGTGAGTTCATGCCGTCGGGTAGCATCATGCCTTACGATTATGCCGGCGAACTCATCCGCGAGGCACTGATTAATGAACGCCGTATCGACTATGACCGCCGATTGAGATATGAACTTTATAATCGTGGAATCGAGAATGGTGATATAGAGATATTCTGTGACCTCGATTAAATGATAATAACAACTGAGTCGATATGCCGGTGAAATGTTAGGGATGACGTGACTCTTAAAATCTAAAAAAGATTAAATCAGCGCTTATATTAAAAGAAAAAGTTATCTTTGTAGCTTGAATTATAATAAAATATTTCATCGCGTGAAAATCAAGTCATTATTCATTACAATAGCATGCGGCGTCGCTACACTTGTAGCTTTTTCTCAAAACAATATCATCGAGGAAGTCGCATGGATGGTCGGCGACCAACCAATCTACAAATCGGAAATCGAGGAAATGTATCAGCAGATGCTTTATGAGGGCGCACCCATCAACGGTGATCCCTATTGTGTCGTGCCTGAGCAGATTGCGATCCAAAAACTATTCCTTCATCAGGCTGATATCGACACGGTGGAAGTGTCGGAAAGCATGGTGCAGATGGAGGCTGAAGCATATATAAACGCTTTGATAACCAATATCGGCTCAAAGGAAAAGGTTGAGCAGTATTTCCGTAAGCCGGTTCCTGAAATACGTCAGCAGCTTGTCGAATCGACTCGAGACAACGAGCGTGTGCGTCAGGTGAAAATGAATCTTACGAGCGATGTCAAGACCACTCCCTCTGACGTCCGCCGTTATTTCAATACTCTTTCACCTGATAGTGTGCCGTTTGTCCCTCTTCAGGTCGAGGTACAGATTATGACGCTCAACCCTATTATTCCCCGTCAGGAAATCGATGATGTGAAAGCACGACTTCGTGACTTTGCCGATCGTATCACCAAAGGTGAGAGCGACATGTACACTCTTGCCGTCATCTACTCGGAAGATCCCGCATCGAGCATGCGAGGCGGCGAGACAGGTTTCCTGGGACGTGCCAGCATGGACCCTGAGTATGCAGCTGTGGCTTTTAACCTCAATGACACAAAGAAAGTTTCAAAGATAGTGGAATCACAGTACGGTTTCCACATCATACAGCTTATCGAAAAACGCGGCGACCGTATCAATACACGACACATCCTGTTGCGTCCGCGCGTGTCGCAGACTGACCTTGATCGCTCGCTCGAGCGTCTTGACTCAATAAGGACTGATATTATCAAGGGCGACTTCACGTTTGAAGAGGCTACGCCTTTCCTGTCGCAGGACAAGGATACCCGTAACAATCGTGGAGTGATGGTCAACGAGGACGGTACAACTCTTTTCAAGATGTCAGATCTCCCGCAGGAGGTTGCTCACGTGGTGGACACGCTTGAGGTCGGCGCTATTTCCCGCCCGTTTGTGATGAAGGATCCCAAGCGTGACCGTGATATCGTCGCAATGGTGAAACTCACCAGCCGCATGGCTCCTCACAAGGCAAATATCGGCGATGACTATCAGATGATTAAAAATATGTATGAGGACGCTGAGCGTTCCCGCATGCTCAATGAGTGGCTTGGCAAGAAAATTAAGGAAACTTACATCAAGATCGAGGATGGTTGGGACAATTGTGAGTTCCAGCATGCCGAGTGGCTTAAAATAAGGAAATAACATAACGATAGACCATCTCTATGGGTTTAGACCGGCGAAATAGTGGATTGAGACGGGGACGGTTATGGACAGCGCTCTGTCTTGTGGCTCCTGTCGTGGTTGCTCTTGTCGCTTCGTCAGGACGTGCGCAGACCCGGCGGACGCCGGTCGTACCGATGATTCCTACCGCCGACCGATATCAGGAGAACCGGGTGTTTCTTGAACGCGCCGATAAACTGCTCAATACTCCCAATACCGATTATCAGATTCTTGTGGGTAACGTGGAGTTTAGAAAGGGGGATATGTTCATGTATTGTGACAGCGCCCATTTCTATGAACAGACGAGCTCGCTTGATGCATACGGAAATGTCAGGATGGAGCAGGGTGACACACTGTTTGTCTACGGTGACGAACTGAATTACACTGACAGTATAGAGCTTGCTGTCCTGTATGCTGATCCCGGGAAAAAAGTACGCCTTATCAATAAGGATGTGGAGTTGAAAACCGATGTATTCAATTATGATCTCGGTATTGAGCTGGGGTTCTATGAAGTGGGAGGTGAACTTATTGACAAGAAAAACCGGCTGACATCGATCTATGGTGAATACAATCCCAACACCAAGGAGGCTAATTTCCGTGATAATGTGCACCTGACAAGTCTTTCAAAAGGCGATACGCTCAACATCTATACTGAAGCGCTCTATTATAACACTGACACTCACATTGCCGAAATGACCGAGGAGTCAATGATTGTCAACGCTGACGGAACTATCTATACCGAAAACGGGCGTTATAATACCGAGACCTCGGTGTCTGACCTCTTTGATCGCTCGACAGTCGTGACCAAGAGCGGTAAGACACTGACCGGTGACACCCTGTTTTATGACCGCAACTCGGGCTATGGAGAGGCATTCGGAAACATGATTCTCAATGACACCGTCAATCATAGTATGTTGACCGGTGACTATGGATATTATGACGAGCTGATAGACAGTGCGTTTGTTACCGGGCGTGCTCTCGCTATCGACTATTCGTCGCCCGATACGCTGACTCTTCACGGCGACACGATAAGAGCGTTCCGGGTCGTAAAAATGGTCAGTCGTAAGATAGTCCCTCAGGCTATCGCTGACAGTCTTGCCGGTATTGCCGACAGCGTGTCGGCAGCCGCGATAGCTGCGCTACCTGATTCAGTAGAGGTTGATCCCGAGACCGTTGCGGCTGAGGCTCTTGCCAAGATGGAAGAGAAATTTGCTGTCGATTCTCTGGTTCCTGACACGACGCATTATATCGTGGCAGCTCCCCGCGTCCGATTCTACCGCCGTGACATTCAAGGGGTCTGTGACTCGATGGTATTTGTTCAGCTTGATTCGCTGTTGCACATGCACAAAGACCCTATTATATGGAGCGGTACGCGTCAGATATTCGGTAACGAGATAGTTGTGCACATGAATGACTCAACTGCTGACCGCGTGACTCTCCCCGATTACGGCTTCATGGCTGAAATGATTGAAGAAGGCTACTATAATCAGATGTCGGGTAAAGAGATGGTCGCGTTTCTTGATAACGGCGAGCTGCGGCATCTTGATGTCAGCGGCAATGTGCTGATACGTTTCTTCCCGATGGAGAACGATTCAACCTATAATAAGGTGGCGCAGGTGGAGAGTAGTTTCCTTGCCGCCGATTTCAAGGGGCAGGCAATTACCTACATGAAACTATGGTCGGAGACCAACGAGGTGATCACGCCACTGTATCTTGCTAAAAGATCACTTTTATTCCTTCCGGGATTCAAGTGGCTTGAGTGGCAGCGACCTAAGGATTCCGGCGACTTGTTCACAACTCCCGTTATGCCCGGTTCCGAGCCTGCTCCTGAAGCCGAGAAACAAGTTGCTGCCGAAGTCAGGAGCGCTGAGCCCGACAACGGTAGCGGGGAGCCGGGTTCTGCTGAAGATGCAGTCCCTGAAGGTGAAGCTGTAATAGACGAATCCACAGAAATAATTACCCATGATGAACCACAACCTACAGGCGGCGACTGACCGCTATGTCGATGATCTGATGGCGTTTCTCAACGCCGGAGTGTGTAATTTCCTCGCAGTAAAGACAGTCGCTGAGCGACTTGATGCAGCAGGATATTGCCGTCTTGACATGCGCGATGCATGGAGCCTTGACCGTGGTGGCAAATACTATGTAGTGAAAAATGATTCTGCGATATTTGCTTTTGTGGTGGGGCATGGAGATGCCGCGTCGGGATATAAGATAATATCGGCGCATAGTGATTCCCCCGGTTTTCGTATCAAGCCTAATGCCGAGATGTTGAGTGATGGCAATGTGCTGAAACTCAATACCGAAGTTTACGGCGGACCGATTCTTTACACTTGGTTTGACCGTCCATTGTCAATAGCCGGCAGGGTTATTATAAGAGGGGTAGATGCACTTCATCCCGAGGTGAAACTTGTGAAATTTGACCGTCCGTTGCTGACGATACCTCATCTTGCCATTCATTTCAACCGTAACGTCAATGACGGTAATCCGTTGTCAAAACAGAAAGACATGTTGCCTGTCATCGCAAAATTGAATGATGCCGCCGAGAAAAATAACTACGTACTGCGACTAGTTGCCGAATGTCTCGGTATTGAAATGTCGGATATTCTTGACTTTGACCTGACTCTCTATGACACGACACCGGCATGCCGTGTAGGCGCGGAGGGCGAATTTGTCACCTCGGGACGTATCGATGACTTGTCCATGGTGCATGCCGCAATGACTGCGATGCTTGAATCGGAAGGTAACAGCACTATGACGCGCGTTATGGCGATATTTGACAATGAAGAGACCGGCAGCGGAACCAAGCAGGGAGCCGCATCGCCGATACTTTACAACATATTGCACCGCATAAATGACAGCCTTGGTGGTGATAATGAGACGTTTGTGCGTGCTATCGCAGCCTCGTTCATGGTTTCGGCTGACAATGCTCACGGTGTGCATCCCAACTATGTCGAGAAACAGGATCCTACGAACCATCCGGTGCTCGGCGGCGGTCCTGTAATAAAAATCAATGCCAACTGCAAGTATATGACCGACGCAGAGTCGGCGGCGGTGTTTAGATCTGTATGCGAGGAGGCTGGTGTGCCATATCAGTATTTTGTCAACCGCAGTGATATTGCAGGCGGTTCGACATTAGGAAATATCCTGACGTCGCAACTCGAGTTGCGTGGTGTTGACATGGGAGCGGCACAATGGGCGATGCACTCGGTGCGCGAGACTTCATCGGCTGTTGACCACTATTATATTATCCGTGCGTTTACCCGTTTTTATCAGTTGTGACAGCCTGTCGGTCAGGCGGTCATTTTACATCGCGTGATAGAGTGCGCTCATCAGTTTGGGGCGTATGTCGAGCGACGCAAAAGCGGGATTGTCTCTTGTCGGATTAACTCGATTACATAGAAACACAAATATCAGATCATTGACCGGATCGACCCAGAAACATGTCCCGGTGAACCCGATATGTCCGTATAGTTCGGCGGGAGCTTCTGCACATGTCGGAGACTTGTCGGGGTTCTCCATGTCGGGTTTGTCAAATCCGAGTCCGCGACGGCAGGTAGGGGACTTGGCGGTCGTGAACGTTTTAACCGTCTCTTCCGAAAAAATTCTGACATCACCGTAGCTGCCACCGTTGAGGAACATCTGACATAGTTTGGCAAGATCAGTGGCATTGGAGAAAAGTCCGGCATTACCTTGGACTCCGCCTGAAAATGCTGCCGTTTCATCATGGACATATCCCCGCAGTGTCTGGCTGCGAAGGAACCGGTCGTTTTCAGTAGGAGCAATTACCGATATGTCATAATGGTCGAGCGGTCGGTAGACCGTCGAGAAAGCGCCGAGCGGTCGGAATACGTTATCTGCTGTCCATTGGTCATGAGCTGTTCCTGTCAGGCGCTGTTCTATGTCCATGAGCAGGCAGAAGTTCAGGCAACTGTACCGGTAATCTTTAGGTCTCAAGGGGATGTCATATATGCGTTGCATTATTGTGTCGTAGGTCTCGGCACCGACAAAGATGTTTTTTGCCGCTTCAATCGGAAAACGATCCGAGTTTGTCGATGACACAATGTCAGATCGCAGGCGCGCTGATGCGTTTCCGTAGACGTTGCGTGAGATTTTTATAGGATGGGATGCCGAGTGCCGGCGGCGTGTGAGCTGACCGGTATATGAGTCTGGGTCAATCATGATATTAAGCATGTTGAGCGATGCCGGCATTCCTGACTCATGATAAAGCAGCTGACGGGGAGTGATATCGGATTTGTCAGTGGTGTCGAGTTGCGTGATGATGTCGGCTATCGGTGTGTCGAGGTCGAGCAGTCCGCGGTCGCAGGCAAGCATTATCCCGGGGAGAGTGCCTGCCGCTTTTGAGACCGACGCGAGGTCATAGACTGTTGCCGGTGACACCGCAGGGGCTCCTGCTGCTGTTGACAGTTTGCCGTAGTTACCGTCGAATATGATATTGCCGTTACGTGCAATCAGCAGTTGACATCCGGGAAAAGCACCTGTACGCAGTCCTAAATTTATCAGTGAATCGATTGTGTCAGTGACAGCATGCCGCACCCCCTCGGCTATCGGCGACGAGAACCCGAGACGGTTTTTACGGAATGTCACGCCGTCCCCCATTTTTGCCACACCCTTGATTGACACGGGGAGGTGTCCGCTGACACTGATGCCGCCAAATATTGCCTGTGCTGCCGCCCGGCGCAGTGACGGAGTGTCATCATAGGCAAGCACTATTGCCGGTGCTTTTGCAAGTGACGTGCTGAACTTTGCCGTTTTATAGGGATTTATAAAAAAGACCGGGATTAAGCCGGAGATGTCTTTTAATTGTGTCAGAGCAGCCTGTGATGTTTCCTTGTCGTTATATACAGCGGCAATCACTATGTCATGACGTCGTATTGCTGCAACGTTTTCCGCCGATAATGAAGTGCTGTTGGCGGTGTAGACATCGACATTGGTATAACGGCGGCAGATGTTGACAAACATATTATTGTCTGCGGTCGCCCCGATGTTTACAACGGCGATTGACTTATCGGCTATATCGGCGACAGGCAGTAAGTCGCCGCTGTTGCGCAGCACGGTAATAGAGGCATTGGCAAGTCGGTCGAGGAGTGCTTCTGTCTCTGGCGAGTTCAAGCGGGATTTCATTCCCTTTGCCACTATCGGTTCAGGACGTGATGACAGCCCGAGCGCATATTTGTAGGCAAGGAGTTTGCGGCATCGGCGTTCGATTTCCGACGCGGGTATTTTTCCGTCTTTTACCGCTTGTTCCATTGCCGTGATGTCATTTGCGATAGCCGGAGGACTAAGCAGGACGTCGGCTCCAGCCATGAAAGCGGCAACGCACACGTTGTCATTGCTGACGGCTCCTTTCATGCGCAGTGCGTCAGTGAACAGCAGACCGTCAAATCCCAATTGGTCGCGTAGCAGACCCGACGTGATGACATGTGACAGCGATGCGGGGGTATTGGATGGGTCGACCGACGGTACTGCAAGGTGTCCCATCATTATGCCGGAAAGCCCTGCGGATATATAACGTTTGAAAGGTATAAGGTCAGTGTCGTCGAGAAATGCGCGGTCATGGGTCACTACAGGGAGTGCCTTGTGGGAGTCGGTCTGTGTGTCGCCGTGTCCGGGAAAGTGCTTTGCCACCGACAGTACACCGCCGTTTTCAAGTCCCCGGCTATATGCTACCACAGCATTGGCGACACTCGACGGGTCCTCGCCAAACGAGCGATAACCTATGACCGGATTTGCCGGATTGAGATTGACATCGGCATCAGGCGCGAAGTTGACCTGAATGCCCATCAGACGACATTCCCGGGCGACTTCGGCACCGTAGTCCTCGAGCAGACGGGTGTCGCCTATTGCTCCGAGTCCCATGTTGTAGGGAAACCGAGGTGTATCCTTGACCCGCATCGAAAGCCCCCATTCACCGTCAAGTGTCATCATCACCGGGACACGGGCAATCGACTGAGCATAATTGGTCATGGTGATGTAGTCATCGATTGAGCCGCGGCTGAATAGCAGACCACCGGCTTCGTTGGTTGCGATGAACTTGCGTATCGTGTTTTTGGAAACATCGCCTCCGGTGGGATCGACCACCGGTATGAACAGTTGAGCGATACGTTGCCGCGGAGTGAGTGACCGATATACCGAGTCAACCCATTTCCGGCAATCGTCGTCATTGATGAAATCACGTATCGATGAGGCTGATAAACCTGCTGCGGCAGCGAGGAAAGTTACTGCCGAGATAAGTAGACGTCGTGTGCAAATCATTCTTCGGGGTGCATTCTGACTTTAGAGTCGGGATTGATTTTCTTGTTTTTCATCGCCGAGATGTAGTTGATGAGATCCTCGTTGATGACGCTTTGACTTTGTGTCACTATTTCTCCGCGTGTGAGCGGTTCCATATAGTCACCTCCATTGGCGAGGTAGTCTATAGTTGCCACGGTATATATCCGGTCGGGATCTATCGGAGTGCCGTTGATTGTCACTTCAGAGCATATTGATGTCTCAGGATTGAAGGATATGTCAACACCGTTGCTGACACCGTCACCGTCTCTGGTCGCCATCACGTTGAAAGCGTCAAAAAGGTCTTTACCATTGATGCGCAATGTGACGATATGGTTGGCAAACGGTTGCATCATCAGGATAGTTCCCTTCGTGATAGTTCCCTTGGGCATGTCACATCTGAGGCTGCCTTTATTCATTATTGCAAGGTCTACGTCCTTATTTTGTGAGCGCCCCTCGGCAAGGATGAAATCACTGATGAAGTTTATGAGTTCAGGGCTGCGGTTAGTGTAGTAGCCTGCGCTGCGACCTATCTTGACATTCATGAGTGAATCCACTCCATGTCGGTAAGGCTTCAGTGTCTCGGCAAGCGTCTTGTCGGTCGATCGGTCGAGCCGATTGTCGACCGGTATGAGACGGTAGTCAATGGCTCCGTTGTCTAAGTCGAGGGTAACCTCGCCTATATTGGTACCTGATTTCCCGGTTTGGGCAACAAGCACCGGCTTACCGGCGGCATTGCTGACCCATTCATTCCCGGAGCCCGGGACGATCGTGGAATGGGAGTGGCCTCCTATTATGATATCGATATCCTCGCTACTTGCCGCCAGTTCAAGATCATTGGGAAGTTTAGGACTGTCATACCCGATATGGGTGATTGCTACAACGTAGTCAATCTTGTCGTTATGTTTGAGGTGCCACGCGGTGGAGTTTGCCGCTTTGAGAGCGTCTATATATACCACCCCGTCATAGTTGCCCTCGGCGATCATTCCTTTCGGATCAAGATTGATGCCGATAAAAGCCACACGTTTATCTCCGAATCGACGCACCTCGTAGGGTGAAAAGTAAGATGCAAGCGGAGAGGCGCTTAGATCGTAGTTGGTCGTTATCCAGGTTGCGCTGTCGTTACGTATTACGCCGGCGAGTTCGTCGATTCCATTGTCAAAATCGTGATTGCCGAGGATTGCGAGATCATAGCGTAGCGCGTTCATGACACGGTGCTCTACCTCACCGCGGTATAGATTGAAGAACATGGTGCCCTGTACAGCATCACCGGCATCGATTAACAGGACATTGGGCTCGGCAGCGCGTACGCTGTCGACAATGACTTTACGGCGCAGCACTCCTCCGAGGTCTTTTGATGTCGGGTCGATCTGGCTGTGTGTATCATTGGTATGCAGCAAGACGAGTTTTTCGGCGTGGGACATCGCCGGTATTGTCAGGGCTCCTGCGATTAAGGCTGCAGAAAAAATGTTCAGTATATTCATATCGGATGTTATCGTTTGAAAGTTTCTACGAAAATAGTAAATTTGGGGCATTAAAACCAAACAAAACCGATGAAAAAAATAATCGTAGTCGCTCCTGATAAGTTCAAGGGTACCTTTACCGCAGCAGAAGCTGCGTCAGTGATAGGCGGCGAGTTGAAAAAGATATATCCTGATTGCGAAATAGTGACCTGTGCTCTTGCCGACGGTGGAGAAGGGACCGCGGAGTCGATAGCACGTCAGCGCGGATGGAGCGAGCGGACAATAGCGACGTATGACGCTATGGGGCGCGTGCTCGACGCTAAATATTATATTTCTCAGGATGGGAAGGAGGCGGCTGTTGACAGCAGTGCAGTCATTGGATTACAGTTGATAGCGCCGTGTGACCGTGATGTCATGAATGCATCGAGTGCGCCACTGGGACTGGTTATCAGACAGCTGGTTGACAGTGGAGTCAGGCGTGTCGCGGTCGGGATAGGGGGAACGGCAACCTCCGACGGCGGTGCGGGAATGTTGCAGACTCTCGGGGTAAGATTCTATGACAAGGATTATCGGTTGATTACCAGGTGGCTGGCGCCTGCTATTATGACAGAAATAGACCGGGTGGAGGTTGACGCTGAAGTGCTTGCACGATATAGCAGCGTAATAGAGGGACTGAGTGATGTCGCGGTGCCGCTATGTGCCGGTGGAGACACGTTGTCGGCATTGTCGTTTGCCTGGCAGAAGGGGCTTGAACGTTGTGATGAGACCCGGCTCAGGGAATCGCTGGAACATTTAAAGGAAAAACTGCATGCCGTGAGTCTTAACCGGGCGGGAACGGAATATGCCGGAGCGGGAGGCGGACTCGGATACGCCCTCGGGACAGTCTTGGGTTGCCAAATTCGAGCCGGGGCACCGGTACTGATTTCAGAAAGCGGAATCTTTGATAAAAGTCCGGCGCTCATAGTGACCGGAGAAGGACGGCTTGACCGTCAGTCGTTTGCCGGGAAAGTTGTGGGGACTCTTACCGCCGAGGCTGTCGATAGAAACGTGCCGGTCGCTGTAATAGCCGGTCAGGTTGAGGTAGGGACGGAACTCCCTTCTAATATAATTGCCGTCGAACCGACAATTGAAGCCGGCGCTTCGTTACCGGCTGATAATACCGAGGCTTTAGAAAATCTTAAAGCCGCTGTACGGCGACTTGTTATCAGGGATTTAGAAGGTCAGGATTGAAAAAATCAAATATGTCGCGCGACATGTCAAGTGCTGTCTTTGCCGCTGAATTATCGGGGTTTAGTGCGAGAGCATGCTCGTAGTCGGTCACCGCATCGGCGTGTCGACCGAGTCGCCATAGTAGTTTGCCACGTTCAAGAAACAGAATATCGTTGCCGGCGTTCTCTCCGATCGCTTCATCAAGCACTCTTACAGCATCTTCCAGCCTGTTATCAGCGATTAATTGATTAATCTTTTGCAGTGTAACCATAATTTAGCTAACTTTGAGAACCAAAGATAAGGATAAATTTTTATTATAGGAGTAAAGTGTCGCTTAAAACTTGGCACTTGCATCTTATCAACAATATATTTTAAATATGACACGTCAACTATTATTCTCGCTCATTGCTGCAATAGGTGTTATGACGGCTTTTGCCGCTGACCCGACAGCTACACGGTACAACTACGATGACTGCCAGGGCAGTCTCAAGCCCTATCCTGCACCTGAAGAGGGTATTGGGTATCCTGATTCGCTCAAACCGGTGTTCATAAATCATGTGGGGCGTCACGGTGCCCGTTATCCTGCTGGTCCTTCTCACACTGTCACACTGCGCCGGGCGTTGCTGCATGCCGATTCCATCGGAACGATCACACCGCTCGGACGCCAATTGCTAAAACTGACAGAATATGTAATCGACACGTCACATAACAGGTGGGGTGCCCTCGATTCTCTTGGAATTGCTGAGCAGCGCGGAATTGCTTCAAGAATGTTTCTCAACTATCCTACGTTGTTCAATGATGCTAAAATCAGCGCTATATCTTCTTATGCTCCGCGCTGCGTGATGAGTATGTATTCGTTTACCCATCAGCTTGACCGTCTTAACAACCATCTTGAAATAATGACGTCGTCAGGACGGCAAAACTCTGAACTCATGCGCCCGTTTGACATTGATAAGGATTATCTTGAGTTCAGGAAGTCGGGTGAGTCAAACAGTGTCTACGACAAATATTTTGCCGAGACAGCTCCGACGAGTGCCTTGGAACGCATACTCGGTGCAGGATATCAATTACCTGAAGCCGATGCACGGGATCTCGCCATAATTGAATATTACTTTGTCGCCGGTCTTGCCGCTATGAGTGTTGAGGTCAATGCCGCCGACTATTTCACTGTCGAGGAGTATAATGCACTGTGGTCTTGCTTCAACATGAGACAATATCTTCAGCGCACGGCGACGACAGTCTCGACCGTGCCTGCCGAGATTGCTGCTCCGTTGCTGCTCAATCTCATTCAGACAACCGATGATGCTATCGCCGGCAATGTCGATGCCACGGTGATGCTGCGGTTCGGACATGCCGAGACGCTCATGCCGTTACTGTCGCTTATGAGATTGCCCGGATGTTACTATATGACAAATTATTTTGACACGGTGGGGCAGCACTGGAAAGATTTTTATGTGGTTCCGATGGCTGCAAACCTGCAAATGATATTGTTCCGCAGTACCCGAGGTAAATACTATTTTAGAGTTGATCTTAACGAGACGCCGGTACCGCTGTTGCCGGGCGATGACGCGATATACATTCCTTATGAGAAAGCGCGGCAATATCTGATGCGTTGTGTGCCGCTCTATTACCAGCCCTGATTTAGAGCCTGTCTCACAAGAAATTTTAACGATAGGCTCTTATCCGAGGGCGAGAAGGATTATGACGGCAACGATGATGATTCCGGTCATCATCATGTAGTCACAATCGCGGTATCGGATGTCAAACTCGTTGACACGTATCGTGCGCAACGGGATGTCGGGCATGACGCCTTGAGTGCCGTCGAGTACTCGGGTGATGACAGTACGTGCAATATAGTACCATAGTGTGCCCGATAATGCTCCAATAATGCCGCCTACAAGTAAGTCGCCCGGATAGTGGACTCCGAGATAGATGCGCGAGTAGGAGTTGAGGACTGCCCATAGCATAATGAAAATAGTGAACCGTTTCTTTCTGAAGAGCAGTGAAGAGAACGCGGCAAGTGCAAACGAGTTGGCGGCGTGACATGACGGGAATCCGTAGGCGCCTCCGCGGTAGCCCTCGACAATGTGGACGAGCATCGAGATAGGATTGTCGGGATTAGCCGGACGTAAACGGGTGAAGTAATAGCGGAGAAAGTTGCCGCAAAGTTGGTCGGCGAGAGTCACCGCAAGAGCTATACCCAGAATCAGAACCGTGGAGCGACGCCAACTGAAGTCCTTGAAAAATACAATAAGGAACATAAGGTACATCGGAATCCAGATGAATTTTCCGGAGAAGAGCCACATGAATTTATCCCAAAAGGATGAGTGCATGTCATTGAGATACAGGAATATGTCGGTGTCTAGATCAATCAGATAGTCTATCATGGGTGGGGTGAGAGGTGGATAATGTCGGTTTAATCGTGTTATCTGTATCGTAATAACCGGGTCGATAATAATCTATCTCCGGTCAATGTCGTCATAAAGTGATTGTAAAAAAGCTTTCAGCTGCATATCGCGTGCCGCCGAGTCAGTCACGGTGATGCCGCGGTCAATGTCGTAGACTGTGGTGACGTCAGGACGATCAATCAGGGCTGCATAGGATGGTGACGAGACGTAAGCGGTGTGGGGAGCCTCCGGATTTAACAGGTCACGGCTGAAAGTAAAGTCTGTATGGTCAAGATGCAGCATGCCGAGAAGTGTCGCGGCTATGTCATTCTGTGAACCGGGTGTGCTGACAGTCCCGGTTAATGCGAGCGCGCCGCCGGTTAAAATCAGCGGGATATGGTGGCGGTCGATGACATCAAGGGGGGCGAAGTCGCGCGGATAGCAGCCGTAGTGATCGGGAATGATTATCAGCAGTGAGTTGTCCCATGCGTGTGATGCAGCGAGACGGTTGACAAATGCCGTCAGACAACTGTCGGTGTATTCAAATGCGTTTGCCGCGGAATCAGTAAAACGTCCTTGAAACGGAACTTCAAACGGTTCGTGGCTGCTTGACGTCTGGATTACCCTGAGACGCGGGTGACCGCTGTCATAAGGTTGATGTTCGTCTATTACTCGATCAAAAAGCGGTCCGTCATGGACGCCCCATTTGCCTGTGCGTAGTTCACGGGGAAAGTCCCGGTCAGAGATTATGCGATCAAAACCAGCCGAGACAAGAAACGCTTTCATATTGGTGAAGTCGGCATCTCCGCCGTAATAATATGATGTCTCGTAACCGGCTTCTTTTAACGAGCGCGGGATAGATGGCAGATTGTCGGTCTTTTCGACATATTTCATCAGACTTGTAGTGGGCTGCGACGGATAGCCGGCGAGTATTGCGGGCAACGCGCGGTCAGTGCGGAAGCTGCATGCATAGAAATTATCGAACAGCAGTCCCGCCGATGCGATGCTGTCAAGTCCGGGGGCGACATTTTCACCTCCGAGCGACGGCAACAGATGAGCCGAGAAGCTTTCAAGTATTATGATGTAAATGTCGGGACGGTTGACTGTCAGCAATGTGTCAGTATCGATAGTTGACGCCGTCGATGTTATTTCCGACAGAAATATCGCGGCTTTATCATTATCCATGAACCGGAACTGCCGAGCGAAGTTGCTCTGATGAGTTGCTGAGTAGAGCAGACTGAATGCCGGATTGACCGCGGCATGATTAAGCCGCTGGTTATCGCTGAAATAGGCACTGCTGAGATTTACGGGCGCGACAGAGAAACTGCCACGTATAGGTATAAAGAGCAGAGCCGTGAACAATAGCATTAATCCGAATCTTGACAACCGCTTTTTCATACTTGTTGACTGCGGGAGCAAGGGCTCCTTCAGTCTCATTGCTGCACAGGAAAGGCGGTATATCACCCAGGTCAGCAGTAAGAAGGTAACTATTCCGGTCACGACGAGCCATAGCGGCGCGCTTGCTGCCGCGGCTTTCGGTGACGACATGAAGTAGAAAACCGGAGTCATGTCAAGTTTAAAGCCCCAATAGCCGTAGAGCGCGGTGTCAGCTATAAAAACAGCAGAAATGACAGCGGCGATGATAGCAAGATATATACGCATGACGATACGCATCGGGCGACCGTCAGACAGCAGCATTGAAACTGCTGAAATCAGCGCCGGAATGACGGTGAGGTAGCCTGAGACCGAGCGGTCAAGACGCAGTCCATGGAGGAGGGGGGCAAAAAGCCCGGTCGTGGGAACGGAACTGTATAGCTCGTAATAACGTAACATGAAAAAAATCTTGCCGGCGATAAAGACAGCAATGAAGAGCAGATACAGCCGTGCAAGATTGATGACAGCGCGTTTCATAGAATGGGGTATATTGATGCAAATTTAAACAATAAATTCCGGTCGGACAATAGCCAACCGGAATTTATAGGCATATACAAAATACAACTATTGGAAATCTTAAATGATGTGTGTTTTCGGGGTAAAAATATTGCTTTAATTTACTTTAATATTTAACTGTCACGTCGGCTACAACCGGACGGTGATCAGAAACCTGAGAATTAATAACCTTTACTTTCGTGCCTTCTTTAACTGCGACTTTGCCGACAGGATATGAGACGATATAGTCAATCTTGGACTTGGGCTCGTCAGCCGGATAAGTGGGGGTGTTGTCGGTCAAATTATTGAATCGCTCGTTTATAATTTTGATTGCTTCGTCGTCAGGACCTGCGTTGAAATCTCCGGCAATGATGGATGTAATGCCGCTGTCACGAAGTACGCGGGTGACGTATTCAGCCTGAGAATTGCGAATCTCCTGATTTTTCACGCAGAAGTGAGTAGAAACGAAATTTAGTGTCATGCCGCCACCGAGTTCATAAGTGGCTATGAGTGCCGAGCGGGGCTCGGTGCGATGCTCGTTGGGGAGTTTGAGCACTTCGACATTCATTGCCGGCATTTTTGACAGGATGGCATTGCCGTAGTAGCCGTTCTGGAATGGCATTGAGGGAGAGAAGTATGCAAACATTCCGGTCTTTACTGCAAGTTCGTTGAGAATGTCCTGACCTTTGACACGATCGGTGCGCACGTCAACTTCCTGAAGGGCTACAAAGTCGGGCTTCTGAGCGTTGATCATAGCCGCAATCTTGTCGACGCTTGAGTGTGCTGCGTGGCACATGTTCAGTGTAAGCACTCTGAAGTCGCGGCTACGCGGTGTCTCAGCAAGCATTTTTATTGCGAGTTCGGGATTGTCGGTAGTGATATAATCGACATCGTTCTCAATGCAGTAGCGGGTGTCCTCTTCATTTGCTACAGTCCAGATGTTTATGGGCATTCCGAGCGCTTTATATGCCGGAATCCAATCGGGATGTTTGCGGAAATAGAAAATATGGAAGTCGGGACCGTCACCTTTGCGCTCAACCATTTCTTCGGGAGATATCGCCGACAGGAAATAGTGTGGAACGCCTGCCTTGCCGAGCTGGGCATAGACGTTGGGTGAGAATGTGATATAGATAGTGCGGTCTTCAAGCCCGTACTTCTTTACCATGTCGATTGACTTCTGCACGCATAGATTCTCACGAGCGGGATCCTCATGCCATTTTATTTCAAAAACGAGGTCGACGTTAAGATCTTTTGCAACATTAAGATACTCTTCAGCTGTCGGCATATTCTCGCCGTTGGCAAGTTTGATTTTCCGAAGTTCGGTCGAAGGCGTCTTTTGAACTGATAAACCGTTGATTACTCCGTCATGGTCGACCATCAGCACATCGTCGGATGCAAGCCACACGTCAAGCTCGACAGCGTCAGCCCCTATCGAGTCGGCTTTGATAAGCCCCCGTATGGAGTTTTGAGCGGAGCCGGGAGTATTCCAGTAACCGCGGTGAGCTACGACCTTAGGATTTGCCGCAACTGCTGCCAAGGCAATCGTGGCGAAAAGTAGAACTGAAGCAAAGCTGCGTTTAATCATAATCTTTAATTATGCAAAAAATAATGTGAGTTTGTCCATTAGTTGAACAAATATGCAGCAAAGTTATTAAATAAATTTTTTATCCACAAATAATTTTAAAAATATTTTAAGATTATTTGTGGATAAAAATGAAAACCGATGTTTTTCATCGGTGATATATGTCAGCAATTTAATTGTTTAGTCGACGGGGAGAATGGAACCCGGATTAGAGTCAGATGCGTAGAAAATGGCGGGATTCCCGTCAAAGAAGCCTTGATAGGCAAATGCACCATTGTTTGACACATTGTCGATGACAGGATTGACAAACCATGTGTATATTCCTTTCCAATGGGCAGAGTCGCCGTCTTTCAACTGTACACCTCCGATCAGTTTATGATAGCTTTTAGACCATGAATTGCCTATGAACACGATATCGTCGGGAGAAACGAGGTGTCGGTCACCCAGTCCTTCCCGAGTCATGAATGCCGCCTGATAGCATGCAGGTGAGTGCTCGACAAAGAGCCGGAGATCGGGGTAATCACGCTTTTTAAACTCGCTGACCTGCTTGATAGGAGTCCAACGGGTATATAATGCAGCCGGAGTGAGTGTTTCGGTTTCGTCAATCATCATTGACTGCATCCCGTAGTAGCGATCGATTGTATAAGGCTTCTCGTTGCGGAATGTATGGCTCATGTCGACCTGTATCGAGTTTCCGGCAACGGTGTAATGGACGTTCTCGTTATCGAAGATGCCCCCTTGTATATACGGGTCGAATAGCTCGTTGTAGACATATATGTCAACACGGTCGGCTGACGGAATCACAGCGTTACCTTCAAGAGGTTTACCGTCGACTTCGATGCGATAAGCGACAGTGCGTGCGGTCTTTTTATCGCCCTGAAGGTGATTACCGCCTGCCCATCCGCCGTCATGAAACATGAACGGACCGATATTGTCGCTGTGTATAGCCGAGTTGACGAGCGTAGAGTCCATCCACACGTTGCAGAACGTGAAGATGTCGTTAGCCATGCATTTGCGGAATTGGTAAGTAATAGTGTGGGTATTTTCCGTAGGGAACGACACCGTCAGGACACTGTCGGCAAATGCGACAGTGCCCGAAGGCATTGCAGCCGCCGGAAGAACGGCTGCGACAGAGACTGCAATCAAGAATTTTTTCAGCATAATTGTAATGATGAAGAGAGGGAGAGTGGAGATGTTATTTTACTGCTAATTTCACGGTGTTACCGTGAGCATCGCTGACGATATAGATACCGGGAGACACGTGGTGGGTTCCTGCGCCTGATGCCACGCGAACACCTGCTGACGAATAAATCACGGCATCGGCGTTAGCCGCAGGAACTATTATCGCGCCGTCGGCTGAGGTGGCGACCGGTGTACCGTTGTCGGCTATTACATTGTCGACACCACCGTTGACAGTAACTTCTACCGGTTCAGATGCGGAAGCATGGAATATCGCGGGCTTGCCTTCGTAGAATCCGTTGTAGACAAAGTCGCCGCCTGAAGCGGTTGTATCGACCATAGGTTTCACAAACCAGGTATATACACCTTTCCAATAAGACTCGTCGCCATCTTTGAGGGATGCTCCACCGATGAGTTTATGATAGCACTTGGATGATGAGTTGCCTATAAACACCACGTCATTGGGTTTTACGAGGTGACGGTCGCCGAGACCTTCGCGGCTCATATAAGATGCCTGATAGCAGTAGGGAGAATGTTCGACAAATAGACTGAAGTCGGGATAGTCCTGCTTCTTGAAGCTGCTGACCTGTTGGATAGGAGTCCAGGTGGCATAAGCGCCTTGCGGGGTGAGGAGCTCGGTCTCGCCTTCCATCATCGATTGCATACCGTAATAGCGGTCAACGTTAAACGCTGTTTTGTTATGGTAGGTGTGGTGGATTTCAACCTGGATGGAGTTGCCCATGACGATGTAGTGGACTTCCTCAGTGGCAAAAAGCGCGGGCTGTGCAGCCGGATCGTAGAGCTCGTTGGTTACGTTGATGTCAACACGCTCGGCGGGCTGATTATTGATGTTGCCTTCTAAGGGAACACCGTCGAGTTCGATGGTATAAGAGAGTGTCTGGGCGGTCTCTTTGTTGTTTTCTTTATGATTACCGCCTGTCCACCCGTGGCTTGTGATAAGAAACGGACCGATGTTATCGCTGTACTGAGCCGAGTTGACGACACGCCCATTCACATATACACGGCTGAAAGTGAAGAGTTTATTAGCCATGCATTTCTCAAATCGGTAAGACACCATGTCGGCATCGCCGTTTTCTGGTTTTATGTCAAGCACACCGTTGACAAATGTCACGGTAGCTGCGTCAGATGCAAAAGCGAGAGCAGCGATTAACGCCGGTGTAATCAATAATTTCTTTAGCATTGCAAATATTTTAAGTGGATGGTTGTAAAAATAGGGTTATGTTCCGAGAGGATTATTTGTCGGGTACAAGATTGGGATTGTTACGGCGCTCGACTATACGTGAAAACATGCGGTCCATGATGCGCTGATTCTCAGGTGTAGGGTTTTCAGCCATCAGAATCAGACCCTTGGTGCCGGTGTAGTAGGCAAGTGCCGAATTTTCCCAGACGCCCATGTTGTCGTAGCAGTCGAGGTACTCTTCAAGCTTGCTGTAATTACTGTTTTCAGCATCGTAAAGCGAGTTGGCATCCATCTCAAGTTCCATAGCCATGTTTAAGTGACGAGCGACGTCTACAGACTCTTTCATGCGAGCCACCGACACGTTGTCAAACAGATAGTTGGGCTGATGATAGGCGATGTCAAATCCCTGATCTTTCCAATTGGAGAACCCGCGAGCCTCATAGTAGGGAATCCATACAAATTCAAGTCCTTTTTCATGGACGAGGGGAGCGACTTTTGCAGTCAGGTCTTTGGTGTGCACCATATCTTCGTTGATCCAGTATATACCTGTCAGCTCGAGGTTGTTGTAATTGTTGCTGTTGAATCGGTCGACAAGCTGATCGAGATACCATCGTGTTGCTGCTTTACAGTCAGCGTAGTCATTGGTCTCGTAGGTAGTGAAGTCGAGTTGCTTTCCGTCGAGTTCACCCCAGTTGTCGATCGTGAGCGAAGCGGTGGGAACTGACAGCACTACCTTGTGTTTGAATCCGGGTTCGCCGATGACATTCTTGAGCGAGTCGATACATGAATCAAGAGCGTCCAGACCTTTGCCTTCTTCAAAAATGCGGTCAAGATACCACTGCCATACTTCCTTGTCAGCCATCTTTCCTACGGAAGGACAGAATGACGCGCCGTTTTCATCGGCAAACTCCAGCATGAGGATGCCGTCAAAGGTCCAGTCGCGGTGCCCGTCGGCAAACTTGTGTGATACGTAAGGGACGAAGTCCTCAACAGTCCAGATGGGGCGACGCTTTTCGTTGCCTTGATATACGAGGACAAGGTCTCGTATCTGATTTTTACGGAATTCGGTCGCGGGACCGTCTTGAACGGAGGTTGTCTGATTGTTGTTGGCGGCGGGGGTGCAAGACACCATAGCTGCTGCCGCGAAAACCGGGATGAGAAGGGTTGAAAGTTTCATTAGGATGGTTTATTAGGTCTATACAGGTATAGAGGATTTATCTTACTGCAAGTTTTACGGAATTGCCGGAACCGTCAGTGACAACATATATGCCGGGTGCTACATGATGATCGCCCGAGCCGCGGGCAATCATTGCACCTGATGTCGAGTATATCGCTGCGCCAAGGTGACCTTGAGCGATGGAGATATATCCGTTCCCGGCGGTGGCAAACGAGGTGTCGACGTCGGTCTCGACATTACCTACACCGGCGACTTCCCACATGCGCGAGTGGCGCTCTTCGACTATTGAGGCGATGCGGTCGATCATTTCGATGTTCTTGGGATGGGTTGAGCGTGACATGTCAAGCAGCCCCTGTGTTCCAGAGTACCAGGACACTGTAGCGACATCAAAGACCCCCTTGGAGGTAAATGCGTCAAGGTAGTCGCCCAGTCGACCGTAGCGCATCTGATTGTCGGGAATGTTGTCGTCCCACAATCCGTCAGCTTCAAACTCGACTTCCAGGCTCATCCCGCGGTTTTTGGCATACGAAATCGCGTCGAGCAGTTTGGTCTTTGACGGATATGCACCGGTGTTGAGTTTAAACATGTAGTTGGGCTGAAGCATGCACAGGTCCATACCGTATTTCTGCCAATTGGTGTTGCCGGGATTGGAGAAGTTGTAGGGAATCCAGTAAAGTTTGAGACCAAGCGTGTGGAGGTACTCGCTGATAGCCTTAGAGACTACATCGGTGAAATATACGTCCTCGCTGATAAATTCGTCGACCCAGTAGAATCCTATCAGGTCGAGATTCTCAAAATTCATTTCGTTCCAGAGTTCAAGCAGCTGGTCGATATACCATTTCTGAGCATCTATGCGGTCATTGATGTTTGCGAAGTCAAGAGTACGACCGTCGATTTCTCCCCACCGGGCATAATCTTTGACAGCGATAGGCATCGTGAACACAACGGTGTGTTTTGATACGGGAGTACCAAGTTGCGGTTTCAGTTCGCTGATAAGTTCGTTGAGAGCGTAGCAGCTGTTATGTGACTGGTCGCCCATCTGGAGATGGAGCAGATCAATCCAGTCAGTTTTTTTTGCGGCCGAACCGTTGTTGTATTTTGTCCCGAAACTTCTGCCGTCTCCGTTTTTTGATGTCGTGAACTCGATGAACAGGAACGAATCAAAGAACCATGACGAGTGTCCGTCGGCAAATGTGTGTGTGACGTAGTGTCTGAGCTGGTCTTTGTTCCACACGGGACGTTGTTTGGCTCCCGAGTAGACGAGTGCCATGTCACAGACGTCGGGATCTTTTGCAAATTCAGCTCTGATCTCGGCAGCGGAAGATATTAGTACCGCTAAAGCGGCTATTATTAGTGACTTGAGTTTCATATATGATGTTGTGTTGTTTTTTAGTCTTTTATGATACGTGTAAGTATGGGTTCAATGATATTGGCGTAGCGTGTCATGGAGGCATCGGAGAAGTGATAGCCGTCGGTTGTCCCGTCGCCGTCGTCGGGTAGTAATTGAACGGATTCCACATAGTAAATATTGTTGTCGCCGGCACCTTTCAGTTGCTCGAATTTCTCGCGGCATGCACGGTTTTTGACATTGATGTAGTCAACATATTTCTGGTCAAATTCTTTGTATGCGTGAGCAAATTCCGGAACCTCGACAATGATCAGCGGCAGGTCGGGGTGTGATTCACGTATGA
Source organism: uncultured Bacteroides sp. (assembly GCA_964442005.1). Lineage (GTDB taxonomy): Bacteria > Bacteroidota > Bacteroidia > Bacteroidales > Muribaculaceae > JAAVFS01. The sequence continues at coordinate 31,906 of CAYTWG010000011.1, forward strand.
TTTTTATAAACGGAATCATCTTTTCCTCGATTTCGGCGGGAGTAGCGTTGGGCATGAAGTCAAGAACAATGGCGGCGGGGTCGCTTTGGGCGAGCAGATGAGCTATCTCATAGTCAAGATGAGCCTGTGCGCTGAAGCCGAGATTGATGACATCACGGTCAAGACGGCGGCGAAGTATGTTGGATGCAGCCATGCCGGGACGTGATGCCGCTTCACCATGCTGAATGGAGCTGCCGTAGATGATTACCGGTTTCAGATTCCGGCGGGGAGAGTCGAGCTGAGGTTGGCTCATCGTGGCATCGCTGTTGACACCTATCTCAAGCAAGTCAAGACCGTCGCGGAGCGGTAGGTGGAGCATGTATTCAGTTTCATCGCCGGGCAGATTGGCTATAATGTACCACGTGTTTTCCCCTGAGTTCATAGGACGAGCCACGCCCATGAACCGCCACTTTCCGTCGGCAGTCATGGCATAAAGGTCACATCCGCGGGCGGCGATGGGGGAGAGATGGGTGAGTTCAGGATATTCAAAATGATTTTTCCATCTAACGGCTATACCCTTAGCGTCGGATCGGAACCGTACGGCAAGACCGGTCGAGTTCTGACCATGTTCATATAACACCTCGCGGAATCCTTTTTTCATAGAAGAGGGAATACGCTGATAGCGGTCAGCATCGTCAGGGTACAATTTACCGATTACCGGAAATTCAGCCGCGTCGTGAAATATCATGTTGTCGACGGGATCAGGTGTCGGTGTGATAGTCTTGATAGGGACAACAGGTGCAAGGATGTCCTTTACTTTCCATGTCATGGGTTTGGCAACGCTGAACGGCAGCATAAGATCGTCGCCTTGTCCGTGGCGGCGCAGGGTGACGGTGTAATCACCGGCTTCGGTGATCCATTGCGATTTGTCGGCGTCAAACGAAGCTATGTCCCGAGGTGTGAACGAGAGATGCATTGTCTCGGTCTCGCCGGGCGCGAGTCGGCGGGTCTTGGCGAATGCCTTGAGTTCGGCAACCGGTTTAATCATGTCGTTGGCGGGAGCCGATACATAAAGCTGCACTACCTCACGACCGGTGACGTCACCTGTGTTTGTAACATCGACTGTTACTTCCCACCGGTCTTTTAATTTCTTGATGGCAGGTTTCGAATAGCTGAAATCAGTGTATGAAAGTCCGTATCCAAACGGGTATGCCACGCGCTTCTGAGCCTTGTCAAAGTATCGGTAGCCGACCCATATATCCTCTTCGTAATTGGTATAGTCAAAATTGCGACCCTCGGTCTGTCCTATATATGGATAGTTTGCCGAAGAGGGGTGGTCAGTGCAGTTGACAGCGAATGTCACCGGGAGTCGTCCCGACGGGTTGACATCGCCTGAAATGACATCGGCGACAGCGTTTCCGGCTTCCTGTCCCGGCATCCATGCGACAAGCATCGCGTCGACATCGTCTTTCCACGAGTCAACTTCCATCGAACTGCCGACATTGAGTACTGCTATTACCGGTTTCCCGGCTTCCCGGAACCGAGCCGAGACAGTTTCGATCATACGACGTTCGGTATCGGTCAGGTTGTAGTCGTCTTTAATCTGACGGTCATATTCTTCGCTCGAGAGTCGACCGATTACAATGACCGCAGCGTCACATTCCGACGCCATGCGACGTATCATGGGCAGAGCTGCTGAAAGGTCGGGTTCCGGTACAACGGTGCGCATGTAGGAAACCTCCTGCCAGAAGGGGACTCCGACAATTTTCTGAGTAAAGAAATTTTGTGCCTCGACATGCTTGCGGTAGCTGTCGGCAAGTCCATCGTGGAGCTTGAATCCTGAATTTTCAAGTCCTTCGTCGATATCGATGATATACTCTTTATTGACGTTGGACGAACCGGTACCTCCGGCGATGGATTTATATGCAGTGGCGCCGAAAAGCGCTATCTTTTTGTCACGCGCAAGTGGAAGAGCGTTGTTGTCGTTCTTCAGAAGCACCATTCCGTCGGCTGCAATTTCGCGCGACAGCATGGCGTTGGCTTTAAGGTCAGGCTTGGACGGAGTCCAGCCTTTTGCTGTGATTGAACGCGCAACGAGGCGGAGCACGTCACGGGCTGCATCGTCAAGCAATTTTTCAGAGATGGAGCCGTTGTTGACTCCTTCAATGATTTCCTGTACAATTTTCTCGCTGCCCGGCATGATCAGACCGGTGCGGGCACGTACAAGAGCGTCAGTAGGACGGTAGACCGCCCAGTCGGTTACGACCAGACCATTGTAGCCCCATTCGTCACGGAGCAGATCGATCATAAGTTCGGGATTAGTCTGGGTGTAGTCGCCACCGATAAGGTTATAGGAACTCATTATTGTCCAGGGGTGAGCATCCTTTACTACTTTTTCAAATGCGCGAAGATAGATCTCGCGCAGAGCGCGCTGCGTCATGCGTGCGTCGCTGAATTTCTTTCCGGTCTGCTGGTTGTTTGCCACGAAATGTTTCAGACTTGAACCGACCCCTTTTGCCTGTATGCCGTTGATTAGTTCGGTGGCGAGTTCACCGGTCAATACAGGATCCTCCGAGAGATATTCAAAGTTGCGTCCGCAGAGCGGGTATCTTACCGTGTTGATGCCGGGCATCAGTACCACGTCGATGCCGTAGACAACCGCTTCGTCACCCATCATGGCACCGTAACGGCGAGCTGCATCAGCATCCCAGGTTGCTGCGAGCGCCGCATTGGACGGCATGGCGGTACAATAGTAAGTGTCTTTATCGACGAAATCTTCCTTAGTATAGTCGCATACCATGCGCGGAAGCCCCTGCTCGTCATACACCGTTCTTATTTTATCGCTGACAACGGGGTTGATGCGTACACCGATAGGTCCGTCGGCAAGATTGATCGACGGCACTCCGTATTCTACAATAGGATATGTCCATCCTGCTGCGCCATCGGTCACATGACTGAGCGAATCGCTGTTTCCGGGAACTCCGACGAGCAGACGGGCTTTCTGTTCAATTGTCAGTTTTCCGAGCACTTTGTCGACGTCCCGTTCGGTAATGACGCCACGGGCACCTGAGACGAGAGGTATTAGCGTAGCAGCTGCGATAAAAAGAAGTTTCTTCATGATTGGTGTAATAAAGAGATGAGGAGGCGTTATTTAAAAACGGGGGTGGAACGTCCACCCCCGTTTCCATAAAGTTATGTTGCTGTTATATATGTGATTACTTAACGACAACCTTAACGGCACGTTTGCCGGTATTAGCGATGTAAAGACCGGGAGCTACGTTAATGTTTTCAGCTGATTTTGCTACGAGAGTGCCTGAAGCGGTGTAGATAGAAACCATGCCGCCTTCAACACCGATGAATCCTTTGCCACCGTAAACTTCAACATCGTTGAAATCAGTGTCAATGTTGTTAACACCACCGTTATCAAACCAGTTGTTGAGGTCAACTTTGTATTTGGCGAGGTAAGCACCGGGAGTGTACTGATAAACGTAAACCACTTTATCTTCAGTAGCTGAAACTTCAGCAAAGATAGAGTTGCAGTAGCCTACAGGAGCGGTTTCATAAAGTATACCGCCATCCTCGTTAGTTTCTGCCCATTTGCGGCATACGAGATATTCTTCGTCATCTTTGTCGCTCTGGGGGGTGTCAGCGTAAGAAACTTCAGCGATTGCCCAACCGTCGCAGTTGTTTGAGCCAGCGGGGTAGAGAATGAACTGCTTGCCTTCAAGTTCAAAGAGAGAGAAGCTGGTGCAACCGTTGTGCTGAGGCATGCGGTAGAACTTGCCATTGAGTGCATAAGCTTCTTCGTCCTCGTCAAATTCAACTTGGAATACTGAGTTACCCATACCGAGTTCACCGTCGCAGAACGGGTTTCTGTTACCGTACTGTGAGGTAATCATGTAGTGAGGAAGGAGGGCTGCAAAGGTGTTTTCACCGAGCATGTTGTAACCGCTGAGGAATGTGGTGGTCGGGGTAACGACGGTAGTGTTACGGTTGTTGCCTGAAACTTCGTCAAGAGACAAACCGTCAGTAGTGTAGGGTGACGGAGTCTTCATGGCGAGGTTATCGTTGATACCGTCGGGAAGATCAGAGCCGGCGATAGTATAAACGTCGCTGCGATCCATTTTACCGTTAGAAATCATTACTTCAGAGAAGGTGAAGTCGTAGCTGGTGACACCTGCAACGTAAATCGAGCCGCCTTCACCGAGCATATCGCCGCGAGAGTGACCGAAGAGGTCGGTACGGGTAGAAGGAAGACCACCGTTGGTTGCAACTGTTGCTTTCTTGCTTCCGTCAGCGCTTATGATAAAAAGTTTGTCATTGGGAGCTGCGAAACCTGTTGCAATACCGGGACTTGCAGCCCAGTCACGCATTGAAATGATGATGTTACCGGCATCGTCGGTAGATATGTTGAAACAAGCCATGGGAGTGCCGTCAACGGGAACTTCTCCGATTTTGGCGTTGTCTTTCCACATTTCCACTTTCTTGGAAGCGGTGTTGGGGATATACATGACACCATTGGAAACTGTCATGGCACGCATTGTGCTGGCATTGCCCTGAAGCGAGAGGTTTTGCCACTCTAAGCTGATAGCGTGACTGTCGGCTTCAGCCATCATGGGAAGTGTGCAGAGTGCTGCAACACCAAGGAGTAAAAGTTTTTTCATTCTGGTTGATTTATTAAAGTTAGAAAAATGATTGTTTATATGATAAATAAGTTAAAACATCTTTTCACCGGAAGAGCTGTATCTCCCGGCGAAAAGATGTTATGTCGATAATTAATAATCCGGGTTGGTGAGGTTGGGATCACGGTCGGTCTCGGTACGCGGTATAGGCCACCACATGAACTTGGGATCCCAGTAACGGTTACGGTCGCGGACACGAAGTTTTTCTTTGTAAGCTTCGTAATTGGGGATGTCGTTTAACTCGGTGCGTTCAGGATCTTCACCCCATGAGAAAGTGGGACGTTCGTCGGATTTCATGCTCTCATATCCGCCAAACTCAGCTTTGGGATAACCGTAGCTGGGGAATGCGTTAACAAGGTCACCGATGCCCCAGCGGCGCATGTCGACATGCATCAGACCCTCGCCCATGAGCTCGGCTTTACGCTCGCGGCGCACAGCCTGGCGCATTTTGTTCTGATTACCTTTACGGCTGTCATCGAGAGCCGGTTGGTGAGCGCGGAGACGCACGGCGTTGATGGCGCTGTAGACACTCTCGTCAAGCTCGTTGAGCTCGATTTTTGCCTCGGCGTAGGTGAGCAACGACTCAGCGTAGCGCATGATAACAACGTTGGTGTAGGACTGACCGTTGACAAGCGGCTGGTCGATTTCGTTGCAGTATTTACGCCACACGTAACCTATACCGGTGTTGATGTATGACGGAGTGCTTGCTGTGAGGTCGGTGTTGGGCATGTTTTTTGCAAACTTGCCGGTACGCGACGGATAAGCGTAGATTTTATCCTCATAGCAGTTGAGGATCACCATCTTCATGTTCTCGCGGTTGGTGGGAGTGTAGGAGATGGTATCGCCATGACCTGCAACTGTGTATTTCATGCGGTAGTCACGGTTGCGGCTCGGTGTGCGGGGATCGTAGAGGGGCGACTCGTCAATGCGTTTGCCGTCGGTACATTCAAAGACGTCTACGGCAAGCTGGCTGGGGAAGCGCACTGAAGAACCACCGATGGCGCGGGGCGAGTGACCGTAGAGGATATAGTGACCGTTGAGACGACCCATATCGGCGTCAGAATACATCACCTCAAAGAGGTTTTCATCACGCACGTCGTCTTTTTTCTGACCGGCGTAGGTGAACAGTTCCTCGTAGTTCTGTGCGAGGTGGCGCGAGCCTGAGTTGATGAGTTCTCCGGTATAGTCAGCTGCGAAACGGAAATATTTCTCGGCTTCACCGTTAAAATTGTGGCTTCCGGCAAAGAGTCCCACACGTCCCAAGATAGTATAGGCGGTAGCGCGGTCGATGCGTCCGCGAACCGATGCTTTCCATTCAAGCTGAGCACCGGCTTCAATCAGCTCGTTGATCACCCAGTCGATGGTCTTTACCTTGTCATCACGACCGGCGGTGTACTGGTCGATAGTGACCGGCTCGGTGAAGAAAGGCACGTCGCCAAAAGTTGACACGAGAAGATAGTAGGCGTAGGCGCGGAGTACGCGTGCTTCGGCAAAATACTGTTTTGCCAGGTCGCTCATCTCATCGATTGCGTCCTGAGCTCCCGAAATCACCGAGTTGGCGCGGGCGATAAGATAGTAATTGGCGGTCCACACACGTGACACGTATCCCTGGTCAGGGTTCAGACCGGCACCGGCTCCGATCGAGACGTTTTCAACATCCTGGAGACCGTAGGCGGTGTACATGTCCATCACCATATTGGCGGGAACACGGAAATTCTGACCATAGTAGATCATGTCATAAACGCCGGTAACACCCTGTTTAAGACCTGCCTCGGAAGTGAAGAAACCGTCGGTATCGTATGACGGGCTCTTCTGGTCGAGGAAGTCAGAACATCCGGTGGCAGCGATCATCACACCGCCGGTTATCAAGCTATATAATATTTTTTTCATTGTGATATCGTAAAATTAGAATTCAACATTGAGACCGAAGAGGAACGACTTGTTGACAGGGTAGCAGGATGCTCCCGCGCCAACCGAACTTTCGGGGTCGAAACCTTTGTAGAAACTGTTGCCTCGGATGGTGAAGAGGTTCTGCATGGAAGCGTAGAAACGCACCTTTGAGATAAATGCTTTCTGAGTCCACTTGGTAGGCAGAGTGTAGCCGATAACAAGGTTTTTCAGACGGGCATAGGCTCCGCTTTTGATCCAGTAGGACGATGTGATGTAGTTCTGATTTGAACCGGTGGCATCGACAAGGAGGAGAGGCCATGCTGCATCACGGTTGTCCTCTGACCATGCGTCGAGCTGATAATCATAGATTGTGCCCTGTGCGGTCAGGAGTGAACGTGCGCCGGTACCGGTGTAATAGACATCTTTCTTACCCACGCCCTGGAAGAAGAGGGAGAGGTCGATTCCCTTCCACTCGCCGCCGAGGGTGAGTCCGAATTCATATCGTGGAGTCGGGTTTCCGAGGATTGTGCGGTCATGGTCATCAATCTTTCCATCGGGAACTCCGTTGGGACCGCTGATGTCCTTATACTTGATGTAACCGGGCTTAACATTCTTGTAGTTGCCGTTGTAGACGGGGTTGAGCAGGAGACCTTCCTCGTTGTAGACGGGATTTATCTCATCCTGACTCTGATACAGACCGTCAGCTACGTAGCCATACCATGAATTGTAGGCGATGCCTTCAGCTGAGAGGGTGCTGCCGCTCTTGTATTCGTTACCGTAAAGATTAAGGATCTTATTCTGTACGTCAGAGAGGTTGGCTTTTACGTAGTAGTTGAAGTCACCGATGCGGTCAGCCCAGTTGATTGAAAGTTCCCAACCGATGTTACGCATTGAACCGGCGTTCTGCCAGGGTGATGACATGCCGACAAAAATAGGTACGGGGAATTTCTGAAGCATGTCGTTGATGTGACGGTAGTAGAAGTCGATAGAACCTGAAAGGCGGCTGTTGAAGAAACCGTAGTCGATACCTACGTCAAACTGGCGTGACTTTTCCCATGTGATAAGGGGGTTGGCAAGCTGAGTCTGACCGAGTGCCTGATTGTAATCTCCGTCAAACCAGTAACCGCCACCGTTGTCGGCATCGGTCGGAGCGCTGAGACCGCCGATTGCTGCGGCATAGGGATAGTATCCCGAGATAGCCTCGTTACCGAGGAGACCGTAAGAAGCACGGAGCTTGAAGTTATCCATCACGTCACGTGCCGATTCCCAGAAGCTTTCCTGAGAAATACGCCAACCGGCTGAGAACGAGGGGAAGAAACCCCAGCGCTTGTCGGCTTTGAATCGTGAAGTTCCGTCGTAACGTCCGTTGACCTCAATGAGATAACGGTCATCAAAAGAGTAGTTGACGCGGAAGAGATAAGATAGCATCGACCAACCGTATTTGCTTGAGCCGTTGGTAGCTGTCGAGGGATCACCGTTAGTGATTTCATGATAGTTATCATACTCGAAGTTGGTACGGCGAGCCGAGAGTGAGTTGTAATGAATGTCTTCGCTTTGGAAGCCGACCATAGCCTTGATATAGTTCTTTTCAAGGAACTTCTTCTCATAGGTAGCCATCGCGTTGAACTGCTTGTGTACGGTCGAGGTCCATTCTTCGCTGCGGGCATTGATGGTGCCGCCGCCGAAGCCTTTGAACACGCCGTATTCGTAACATTCATAAGGTTCGTTATAGGCAACCGTGCGACCGTCGTTACGTTTCCATGAATAAGAACCGAGGATGGTCATGCCGTCAAACGGTGTGATTGTGATGGTCGGTTTTACGATATATTCGGGCGCTACCGATGTTACAAGTGCTTCGTCATTGTTGACGATTGCGTAGGGGTTATTGCCGTTAAGACCGTAACCGTAGGTTCCATCGGAGTTAAGACCTGACAAGAGTGGGTTGAATGTCAGTGCGTAGGATATGATAGTGCGGGCGTCAGCACCTGTCGGGCGCACTGCCTTACCCTGACGAACACTCATGTCGACACCGAGTTTGATCCACTTGTTGACCTGAAGGTCAGTGTTCAGGCGTATTGACATACGCGAGAAATTGTTGTTCTTTATAAGACCGTCCTGCTTGTAGTAACCTGCCGATGCAAATACGTTAAGATTCTTGGAACCGCCGCTTACGCTGACAGAGTAGTTTTCAACAGTGGCGTGGTCCTTAAGCATGAGACCTACCCAATCGGTATCGTAATAGTTGAGATTATCGGCACCGCCGTTATTGTAGATATCAAAAATCTCGGGGCCGTACAGAATGTCCTGGTCGTTGTTAAGACGGGCGATATTGATAGCCTCCATGTACTGGACGGCGTTTGCCGTATTGGGTATTGCGGTAGGCTTGTTGATACCGACATAACCGTTGAAGGTCACTTTGGGCTTACCTTCGGTACCACGTTTTGTCGTGATGAGGATGACACCGTTTGACGCGCGCGAACCATATATAGATGCTGATGCCGCATCCTTAAGTACCGAGATTGACTCGATGGTGTTAAGGTCAATACGGTTCATGTCGCCTTCGACACCGTCAATAAGTATAAGAGGTGATGAAGTCGAGTTGAGTGATCCGAGACCGCGGATGCGGAGGGATGCCTGGTCGGCACCGGGCTGTCCCGATGTTACCTGTGCGGTCAGACCGGGAATGATACCCTGAAGAGCTGACGAACCGTTGGAAACCGCCGAGCGGAGGATTTCCTGACTGCTGACGCTCTGCACGGCACCGGTAAGGTTGACTTTACGCTGTGTACCGAAACCTACGACAACGACGTCATCAAGCTGATTGGTACCCGATGCGAGTGTAACTTCGACATGTTCTGCCTTGGAAACTTTCTGCTTGTAGGTCTCATAACCGATGTATGAAAACGAGAGAGTCGTGGGTTTTTCAAGTGAAATAGAGAACTGACCGTCAAGGTCGGTTTTTGTTCCGGTCTTGCCGTCCTGTGCCATGACTGTTACGCCGGGAAGCGGCTCACCGTCATCACCACCGTGTACAGTACCTGTAACGGTGAATTTTGACTGGGCACTCAACGTTACCGGAATGATCATTAGCGATACGAGCAATAAGCTGCGGAACGCTTTGAGAAAGATTTTACTCATTTAGGTAATTGATTTGCGGTTTATAATTATTTGTTTATTTCAAATTTTTAATAGAATTTTTACAATATCGTTTATCCGCTTGCGATGAAAATGGATGCACTGTGGGATTAATGTAAAAATCTATTTTATCAACGGCAAAGATAGTGAAAATATTTAGTAATCTATAATTATTTTGAATAAATAGGCTAAAATTTAGTTTACGATGCTTAATTTTTGTTAATTATAAAGTAATTCAACTTAAAATTAGTTGGCGATTATTTAAAATTTGAAAAAATATAAGCCTGATACAGTAGCCGTTAAGTGTTTTTATATGATTTTATCATTTTGTAGGGATATTTTAGCTTGTCGGTATCCCCTGTTCCGGAAAATCAGGCGAAGAGATGACGGAATGCTTCTTCTACTTTAGCGACCTCGACAACCGATATCGAGAGACGCGATGTGTCGATTCCTTTAAGATTGCCTTTGGGGATTATGATAGTTTTCATGCCGAGTTTTTCAGCTTCTTTCACGCGCTGTTCTATGCGGGTGACAGGGCGTATCTCGCCCGACAGACCGACTTCGCCGGTCATGCACACTCCCTTTGGAACCGCGATGTCGACATTTGATGACAGGATGGCGCTGATGACGGCAAGATCAAGAGCGGGGTCGTTGACTTTCAGACCGCCGGCGATGTTTAAGAATACGTCTTTCTGAATCAGTTTGAAGCCCACGCGTTTTTCAAGTACGGCAAGCAGCATGTTCATGCGCTTTGAGTCGAAGCCGGTGACCGATCGTTGTGGAGTTCCGTAAGCAGCACTGCTTACGAGTGCCTGCACCTCGATGAGAAACGGTCGTATTCCGTCAACTGTTACGCCTATAGCAACGCCCGACAATTCCTCTTCGTTACCCGACATGAGCATTTCCGACGGGTTGTCGACTTCGCGCAGTCCACGTTGGCACATTTCATATATGCCGATCTCTGACGTGCTGCCGAAACGGTTTTTGATTGAGCGCAGAATACGGTACATGTACTGTCGGTCTCCTTCAAATTGCAAGACGGCATCGACAATATGTTCCAAAACCTTTGGCCCGGCAAGTGACCCTTCTTTGTTGATATGACCGATAAGCAATACGGGCACACCGGTGTTTTTGGCATATTTCAGTAGTCGTGAGGCGCACTCGCGTACCTGACTGACACTGCCTGCCGCCGATTCGATAAGGTCTGAGGCTATTGTCTGTATCGAGTCGATGATAAGGAGCTGTGGCTGTATTTCTTCGATGTGCTCGAAGATGTTTTCAAGAGATGTTTCGCACACGATGTAGCAGTTGTCACTCAGGCGACCAATGCGGTCGGCACGCAGTTTCAGCTGCGATGCGCTTTCTTCGCCTGATACATACAGGATGCGCCGCGACTTTATCGACAGGATGTTTTGCAGCACGAGGGTGGACTTGCCTATACCGGGTTCACCACCGATCAGCACGAGTGAACCGGCTACGAGACCACCACCGAGCACGCGGTTAAGTTCCTCGCTGGGCATGTGCACACGTTCCTCGTCAAGCGCTTTTATTTCTGACACTTTCTGTGCTATGCTCTTGCCTGCACGTGCCGGACCGAGTGATTTTGACGCTTTGGCGCTGACTCGTTCTTCGACCAGAGTTCCCCATTCGCCGCATGCAGGGCATTTCCCTTCCCAACGTGGGAAGTCGGCGCCGCACGAGGTGCAATACCACATTGATTTTATCTTAGCCATCGGTTGCTGTGTTTTTTCTGGAATAGTTAGCGGGTTAATTGTCGCCGGCGGAACTCGGCTACCGTGATTGCCGTAGCCATCGAGACATTGAGTGATTCGACTGTCTCGCGGTCGGCGGGGAATGGGGGAATCAGCAGTCTGTGACTTACGGTTGCAGCGGTTTCGGGTGAGATGCCATTGCCTTCATTGCCCATTAAGATGACCCCTTCTGCTGTCAATTCCGTGTCATACAGATTGTTCCCGTCAAGAAATGTCCCGTAGACGGGGGTACCTTTGGCCGCGAGGTGCCCGAGGGTGTCGGGCAGGTCGGTGTAGTGAACCGTGACGCGGGCAATCGCTCCCATTGTTGCCTGTACTGTTTTGGGATTATACAGGTCGACGGTGTCATGGGAGCATATAATGTCAGTAATTCCAAACCAGTCGGCAATCCTCATTATGGTTCCGAGATTTCCTGGATCCTGTACCCGGTCGAGGGCTATTACAAGTTTGTGGCTTAACTGCGTGAGATCCGGAACGGTGGTATCGGGTATGTGATAGACGGCGATAATGTCCCCGGGAGTGGAAAGCGATGACATCTTGATAATGTCCTCACGTTTTACGGCAATCACTCCGATTCCTTCAGGCAGTTGGGCGCTATGGCTTTCAATCCAGGCGGGAGTCGCGTAAAGCGAGAGGACTTTAAACGCATTGATTGTCTCGAGGACACATTTTGTCCCTTCGGCGACAAATAGTCCCATTTCACGGCGTCCTTTGGCTCTTGCGAGCGAAGCTACCATCTTGCGGGTGTTGTTAGAAATCGGTTCCATAATCTAATTTAAGTCCAAAATTACAAAAAAATCCCGAGCCGTTACTCTCGATAGCGGATAATTTCCTAATTTTGCATTATAAAAAGATGAATGGTAGCCCCGGTGTCCTGTCGCCGGCGCGCTCCGCGAGGGGTGGCGCTTGAGGAAAGTCCGGGCAACACAGAGCGCCATACTTCCTAACGGGAAGCTATCGGTAACGGTAGAGACAACGTGACAGAAAATAACCGCCCCGTTAGACGGGGTAAGGGTGAAAAGGCGGGGTAAGAGCCCACCGGACGCAATAGTGATATCGCGTGCCGCACGTCTTATGGGTTGCAAGGTCAAGTATACCGGCATTTAAGGACTGCTCGTCCATTGTCGGGGGGTAGACTGCTATAGCGTCATGGCAACATGAAGCACAGATAAATGACAGGACATGGCGGTAACTCGTTTTTACGACAGTGCCGCCGTGACATAACCCGGCTTATAGCCGGGACTACCGTTTCTTTTCAGCACAGAGCGCCACATCGTTTGACACGGTGTGGCGCTCTGTGTATATCTGTGTGTGATGTTTTGTGTCAGTCCTTTAGTGTTGCCTTTACGACGGCATCAGTCAGGGTCGATATGGCTTCCTCGTTGATGTGGCGATGTGCGCCGTTGAGGGAGACGGACGGCTCGATGATAGTGATGTCCTTCATTTCGCCAAGCAGTTCTTTCATTTTTCTTGCAGCCGCGGGAGCCCATGATCCGTTTTCAATTACGGCAACATGGCGACCGTGATAGCCTTTGGCGGCGAGGCGCCGCAGGAACGAGTCCATCGGAGGGAACAGACCGGCGTCATAAGTCGGTGCCGCAAGTATCATCGTTGAGTATCGGAACGCTTTGCCGAGAGCGTCGGAATGATCGTGACGGTTTAGGTCGACAGTCTCGACAGTGCATCCGGCTTCATTCAGGCGGCGAGCTATTTCACGTGCAGCCGCGGCTGTGTGCCCGTAAATAGATGCATAGGCGATAAGCACCCCCTGTTCGTCAGATTCGTGGCGGCTCCAGCGGTCATATAGTTTTATATAGTGGGCAAGATTGTCCTTGAGAACGGGACCATGCAGCGGGCAGATGACGTTGATTTCAAGTCCGGCGACTTTTTTCAGTAATGCTTGTACTTGCTGACCGTATTTTCCACATATATTATAATAGTAACGGCGGGCTTCGTTGTCCCAGTTGTCAGTCGACATGGCGGTACCGAACGTGCCGAACGCATCGGCTGAGAAGTATATCCCGTCATTTTCGTCTAAGACGGTTACGACCTCGGGCCAGTGAACCATCGGGGCGGTAATGAATTTCAGTGAGCGGCTGCCGAGCGACAGGGTGTCTCCGTCTTTAACGGTAATGGTATTGACATTGTCGCCGATCTCCTCGTTGTAGAGCGGAATCATCTTGAGCGCGGGAGCTGTTGCGACTAATGTTATGTCGGGATATTTCCGTAAAAGGGCTGAGATATTTGCCGCATGGTCGGGCTCCATGTGCTGAATGATGAGATAGTCGGGGATACGTTCGCCGAGAGTGGCGGTCACGTCGTCCATCCATTCGCCCGAGACTCTTGCGTCGGCAGTGTTGAGAATAGCTGTTTTCTCATCGGCTATAATGTATGAATTATAGGTTATGCCGTCAGGGACAGGATATTGCCCTTCAAAAAGGTCAAGATCTTTATCGATCAGTCCGATGTAGGTTACACCGGGAATTATATCATATTTCATCTTTATAAAAAATAGTTTCGATATTTATGTAACAAATACGATTTAGAAACGTCTTATTAATGTAGAACAATTATAAACACAAAATTACATATAATAATGAAAAAAATCAACAATCTGGTCGTTCTAATAGCGATGTTTGCTCTCTTTTCGGGCTTCGTTCTTTCGGCAGAGACTGTCACTCCTTCAGGAAAGATTGTTTCACGTACGTATAACAATATACGCGGTTTCAACGGTATCTCGGTATCACAAGGTATTGAGGTGAAATACACTCAGTCAAATGACGTTTCCATAAGGGTCGAGCTTCCTGAAAATCTTGTGAAATATCTTGATGTGAAGAAGTCGGGTAATTCATTGTCTATAAGTTTCAGCGAAAACGCCGGGTCGGTAACACGTAAATGTCGTACTAAAGTGTACGTTTCCGCGCCCGGAGTGATTGATTTCAAGGCGTCATCGGCAGCTGAGATCAAGTGCCAGTCGCTCGCTGCGTCTGATAAAAATGTCTCGGTGAAGAGTTCGTCGGGTGCTGAAGTTGAGTTTGACCGGCTGCTGTGTCGCTCGTTGGGTGCATCCTCGTCATCGGCAGGAGAGATAACGGTAAAAAATCTCTCAGCTGACGTTGTTGCTGCATCGGTGTCGTCGGGTGCTGAAATTGAGCTGGAGGGCAAAGCTTCTCAGGCAACTTATTCAGCATCATCAGGCGGTAGTATTTCGGCTGACGATCTCGCTGTCAGCAATGCGAAAGCATCGGCATCGTCAGGGGGAAGCATTTCGACCAATGCGCGACATCTCGACTCGTCTACTTCATCGGGAGGTAGGGTAAACTGATGTTGAGTCGTGCTGCATCGTCTTCTGACGTTTCTTAAACTCAAATATCAGGTCGTGTCTCTCTCTCGATCATGGATAGTAGATCATCGATTGGCGATAACGTGACGGTGTGATTCCAGTCTCTTTGCGAAATATCCTGATGAAGTAATTATAGTCTTCATAACCTACCTGTTCGCCGATCTCTCTGATTGATAGATATGTATGGGATAGCAATACCTGTGCTCTCCTGACGCGTAGATGTCGCAGATAATTACCGATTGACAGCCCCGTCTCAGCCTTGAAAAGACGGCTGAAATGATGCCGTGACATTTTTGCTTCATCAGCAAGTTGATCAACCCCGATGTTTGAGTTGAAATGGCTCCGGAGAAACACGACAGCATGGTTTATTTTCTGATTAACAAATTCATGGCGGTGTTCACCGGTCAAAAACCATCGTGACATCAGTTTGGATATCATTGAGTTATTCAAAAGCCTTTGAGCTACAGGTCGGTGCATCTCTCTGTCAAGCTGGATAAGATATCGCGTGTGTGTATCGTAGCGCTTAGGATCCTCAACGGTAAGGCTCATGTCGGGATTTGTCGCCATCAGTTGTTTGAAAATCGTTAGATCGACGTCATCAGCCTCAAGAGTTTGAGGAAATGTCCACTC
Organism: uncultured Bacteroides sp.; assembly: GCA_964442005.1. Classification (GTDB taxonomy): domain Bacteria; phylum Bacteroidota; class Bacteroidia; order Bacteroidales; family Muribaculaceae; genus JAAVFS01. The sequence continues at coordinate 47,337 of CAYTWG010000011.1, forward strand.
CTCATAGGTGGGTGACGCTCCAAGAACGGTGTTTTCGTGGATATGAACATAATAATGCCCCATCATTTTATGACAGCGAGTCGAGTGAAGGGTATATGCCGGAATGATATAAATGTGTCCCGGTGTCAACTTAACAACTCCATCAAGCATTATAATTTCGCCGCTACCATCCGTTACATAGTATAAACGAGTGAACGGGCTACATACATTCTTATAAGTCCAGTCCTTATCTACCAGTGCATATCCTATATTAAGGAGCGTCCATGTGGGAAGATCGGTTGAATTCATGACGCAAAATTAGTAAAAAAGCACAATTGTGCTATAAAATATCCATATTATATATGGTATAACCCTTTAATGGGATATAATTTTGCAACAAATCACAAATTAATATCATGAATTTGAAAAAATCTATTATTCTCTTGGTTGCGTTAATCTATGGAGTCGCAACTTCTATTGCCAAGGATGCTCCTCAATTCAGCACCGGTTCTGAAGAGCATTGGTACTACATGACATTCGGTACAAGTGGCAAGTACATTCAAGACAAGGGTGACGGACAGCCCCTTGCTGTAACCGCACGTAATGAAGGCGATGAAGCCCAGCTATGGAAGCTTGTGGGTTCTGAGAATGCTTTCATCCTTGTCAGTAAGAAAGGTGGCTATGTGGAGCGCGGTTCAATGTTCGTAACAAATACGGATGCCGCAAAAGCCCACACATTACGCCTTCTGCCCTCAAACTTTGAATACTGCTGGGCTGTCAACTATCCGTCTGACGAATACGGTTGTATGAATAATTATGGCTCAGAGGTCGGAGGATGGAAAATAGACGCCAATGACCCCAATAATGCAATCCGTTTTGTATCGCCCGACGAAGATATCAACAAACCGATTGAGCTCCCCGGAGCCCCGACTTTCAGTTCCGGTAGCGAAGAACATTGGTATGTGATCTCCTATGCCAATGGAGGGCAGGTGTTTACCGACAATGGAGATGATCAACCCCTGACCCATGTGGCGCCTGTTGCCGGAAGTGAGAACCAGATGTGGAAACTTGTCGGTAATGCCGAAAGTTTTAAACTTGTTAGCAAGAATGGACGCTATGTCTATAAGAATGGACCATTCCGTGCTTCATCCGATCGTACCAAGGGTGTGGACCTTAAACTTGAAAAAGCCGGAAATCCGGAATTTTCCGATTGTCTGCAAATCAACTATACCGGCGATGGATGGGGTCTGATGAACCAATATGGTAACGGACAGATCGACGGTTATTACAACGATCCCTCCGATCAGAACAATGCTGTACGTTTCCTCGATCCGACCTCAATTACTTCACGTCCGGACATGTCGGGTATTAAGGAATACGAGGTGTCGGGTATATCGGATTTCACCCCCGAGCATCGTGCTACATTGTGGTATGATCAGCCCGTTACAGCAATGAAGGTAGCCAATCTATGGATGGAATATGCCCTTCCCATAGGCAATGGTGAATTTGGAGGCATGGTCTATGGCGGTATCCATTGTGACCAATTCCAGTTCAATGATAAGTCTCTTTGGACGGGTACTCCCAAGATGAGAGGGTGCTACCAGAACTTTGGAGACATTTATATTGAAGATATATCCGGAACATTCGACTCCGGTTCGGTTAAGGAATATGTCCGTTATCTCGACATGAATCAGGGAATTGCCGGGGTAAGATTTTCCGATGGATCCACCACCTATACCCGTGAATATCTGTCAAGCTATCCCGATAAAGTTGTTGCCATCAAACTTTCAGCTTCAGACAAAGGCAAGATCTCAGTCCGTCTCCGCTTACTTAATAATATAAAGATAGGACTCGTAGGTCCAAAATATGATTCCGGTGAAGCTTCGTTCGAGGGTAAATTGGATCTCGTCAATTTCAAGGCTGACATGAAAGTTATCCCCACATCGGGCACCATTACAACCAACAATGACAATATTGAGGTAAAGGAGGCTGACGAGGTGGTGATTATTTTGGCTGCAGGTACCAATTTCGACCAGCATGCTCCAGCCTATATAATTGACGCGAATACTTTTAATAACGAAATTAGCAACCGTCTGTCACTTGCTGCTGCAAAAGGTTGGGACAGGATTAAAGCCGACCATATAGAAGACTTCAGCAATTATTTCAATAGGGTTGATCTCTCGCTCGGCGGCACCAATGCAGTGACTACCAATCGACTCGTAGACAACTATAAGTCGCAGCCTGAGGGTAATTCCAGCTCACTGATGCTTGAGGAATTGTATTTCAACTACGGACGTTATCTCCTCATAAGTTCCTCACGAGGCATGGATACTCCTGCAAACCTTCAGGGACTTTGGAACAACTCCGACAACCCCGCCTGGCAGTCTGACATACACTCCAACATCAACGTCCAGATGAACTACTGGCTTGCTGAAAACTGTAATCTCAGTGAGATGCACATGCCCTATCTTAACTACATTCATAGTATGGCTCTTGAACACGAGGAGTGGGCTTCATACGCTGCACGTTCCGGACAATCATCAGGTTGGACATGTTTTACTCAAAACAATATTTTCGGACATTCGGATTATGCCGAGAACTACGTCATCGCCAATGCCTGGTACACGTCTCATCTATGGCAGCACTACCGCTACACGCTTGACCGAGAATTCCTGAAAGAAAAGGCTCTCCCTGTCATGATCAGTTGTTGCAAATTCTGGCTTGACCGCCTTAAAGAAGCCTCTGATGGGACTCTCGTCGCACCCGACGAATGGTCTCCGGAACACGGTCCGTCTAAAGAAGATGGAACAGCCCATGCCCAGCAACTCATTTTTGAACTCTTTGAGTCAACACTCAAAGCCATTGAAGTCCTGGGTAACGAAGCCGATGTGGAAAGCAATTTCCTTACTGAACTGAATGATAAGTTCAGTAGACTCGATACAGGATTGGCTACTGAAACCTATACCGGTGCGTGGGGACAGACGGTCAATGGAATCACCAACGGTACGACCATCCTGAGAGAATGGAAATACAGTGACTACTCAAAAGGTCAGAACGGTCATCGTCACCAGTCTCATTTGATGGCGATGTACCCCTTCAGCCAAATCACTCCTGAAAGCGACTTCTTCTCTCCGGCAGTAAACTCCCTCCAGTTACGTAGCGATGCCTCAACCGGATGGTCGCTCGCCTGGCGCATCAATCTTTGGGCGCGTGCTCTTGACGGCGACCATGCCCATAAGATCATACGCAACGCACTCAAACATTCCACCAGCTATTCCATTGAGGAGAACAAGGGTGGTGTCTATTACAACCTCCTTGACTCCCATGCTCCGTTCCAGATAGATGGTAACTTTGGCTACGCAGCCGGAGTCGCCGAGATGCTTCTTCAGAGCTATGACAACACTATCCGCCTGCTTCCTGCTCTCCCGGCTGCATGGTCCGCCGGTCATGCAAATGGACTTCGCGCAATAGGAAACTTTGATGTAGACCAGCAATGGAAGGATGGCAAGCTATTGACTGCTACCATACATTCCGGAAGCGGTATTACATGTACAGTAATCTGTAATGATCTTAAAGATGCTACTGTGGTTGATGCAGCGGGGCAACCGGTTCCTGTAACTCGGATTAATGATACGACTATCAGTTTCCCTACTGTAGCCGGTGCAAGTTATACGATCACCACTACCTATGGTGCCGCAGGCATAGAGTCAGCATCAGCTGATAATGAGATAGATGTGATCCTGAACAACGGAATATTGACGGTCGGTGCCGAAAAACCTGTTATAACCGTCTTTGACGTTACCGGTCGATCATTGAACATCATTGAAAATAATGTTGCTGACCTTACGGCTTATCGCAACAGCATTGTGATCGTCAACATCAAGACACAGTCCACTAATCTCACATACAAATATATTATATAGTATTGTAGATTAAGTCTTCGGTTCTTTAAGAGGGTTGTCAACCGGGCAACCCTCTTTTTAACGTGGAGAAAAAGATAAAATAACCGATAAAAGTTGAGCATGTAATTTTTTTTTGCGGTAAAAAATTTGGCAGTTATATTGATAATGCCTATCTTTGCACTCGCAAAACGGCGGGATAGCTCAGTTGGTTAGAGCGTCGGATTCATA
>CAYTWG010000012.1:0-49277 GCA_964442005.1 uncultured Bacteroides sp.
TGCTTGTCGGCCCATCCTGCCTTGGCGATTGCGTACGCCTTGTCGTAGCACTTGTCATGAACATCCCTGCGGAGCTCTTCGTCGTTAACTTCGTGGCAATATTCACGTTTTACAGTCGAACCGACAGCCTCGGCAAGCTCCATCTGAGCCTTGCACTGCTCCTTGATGGCGGCATGGGCTGCCTTGAGGGCATTGAGAAGGTCGGTTTCCGACACTTCGTTCATCTCGCCTTCAACCATCATGATGTTATCATAGGTGGCACCGACCATCAGTTCCATGTCGGCACGCTCGAGCTGTTCGAAAGTGGGGTTGATTACAAACTCACCGTCAATACGCGCAACGCGCACTTCCGAGATAGGTCCGTTGAAAGGTATATCGCTCACTGCGAGAGCTGCCGAAGCGGCAAGACCGGCAAGAGCATCGGGCATGTCGACACCGTCGCTTGAATACATCGTAATGTTTACAAACGTGTCGGCGTGATAATTATCGGGGAACAGCGGACGGAGCACACGGTCAACGAGACGAGCCGTGAGGATTTCGTAATCCGATGCACGACCTTCGCGTTTCAGGAAGCCACCGGGAAAACGTCCTGCTGCTGAAAATTTTTCTTTATACTCTACCTGCAGGGGCATGAAATCGACCCCTTCACCGGCTTCTTTTGCCGATACTACAGTTGCAAGCAACATCGTGTTGCCCATGCGCAACTCAACCGCGCCATCAGCTTGTTTTGCGAGTTTACCGGTCTCCAGCGTTATGGTACGACCGTCGCTAAGCTCGATGGTTTTCTTAATTGGATTCATAAATATTTATTTGTTTTTTACGTCTAAATTCGTGCAAAGATACGTAATATTTTTTATATAAATATATTAAAATCGGTCAGAAGATATTCCTGACCGATTTTTTAGTATCTTTTAAGCACTTTACAACGGCTATCCGATGGGTGCGGTATCTGTCAGCGGCAATCCCGCGTCACGGGAAAAACCGGCTCATTTCTTACCCTCGAACAGTTCTTTGACCGAACCGATAGAGCTTAACACGCCCGACGCTTCATAGGGCACATATACCGTCTTGCAATCCTTACCTTCCACCATCTGACCGAGAGTGGTGATATACTTCTGGGCGAGAATATATGACGGAGCGTCGACACGGGTCTCCATGAGAGCAGCAGCGATGCGACGCACAGCCTCAGCCTCGGCATCAGCCTGGATAAGTTTGGCGCGTGCCTCACCCTCGGCTCGCAATATTTCGGACTCCTTGGTAGCCTCGGCATTGAGAATCGCCACCTGTTTTGCCGCCTCAGCCTGGTTGATCTGCGACTGTTTTTCACCTTCGGAGAGTAGGATGACCGACTTCTTGCTACCTTCCGATTTCAAAATCTCGGCACGGCGTGTACGTTCAGCCTGCATCTCAAGTTCCATTGCCTTGCGCACTGAGTCGGGAGGCGTGATGTCACGCAGTTCCACACGGTTGACTTTCACGCCCCACTTATTGGTAGCACCGTCAAGGATGGTCTGCAACTTGGCATTGATAGTATCACGCGAAGTAAGCGTCTCGTCAAACACGAGTTCACCTATCACGTTACGCAGCGACGTCTGTGTCAGCTTCTCAATAGCGTTAGGGAGATTGTCGATTTCGTAAACCGACTTTTTAGGATCGACAATCTGGAAATACAGCAGAGCGTCGATTTCAGTGATTACGTTATCTTTTGTAATAACCTGCTGAGAAGGGAAGTCATACACCTGCTCACGTAGATCGATAGCCGATGTAGCTCCGAATCTCACTACAGTCTTGCCGCCGACGGTGTTCTCAATACGACGGGTATATATCACCTTGGGCTTATCGATAAACGGAAGAATGATATTAAGTCCCGGACCGAGCACACTGTGAAAACGACCGAGACGCTCGATGACGCGAGTCTCCGACTGAGGAACGACCTTGACACCTGCACACACGATAACTACGACGAGCAGTATCAGTGCGCCAAAAAGGATAATAATTTCCGACTGCATATTCTTTCAGTTTTTCAGGTTAATAATTCAGTTGCTTTCATTGGTATTGGTATCGATGTCGGGAGTGACAATCAGCACAATGCTCTCATTGCCGACTACCCGCACGTAAGTACCTGATTCCAAACGTTGCGGAATCAGACAGCGTACCTGCCAGTTGTCGCCGTCGATCATCACTCGCCCGGTAGCACCGGCTTCTATCGGAGTCACGATTCTCACGCGGCGCCCCACAAGGGCTTCCATGTTGCTGACCGGACCGTGATGAGCCGACACTATCTTCTGATGCCATTTCTTTATCAAAGGGGGGAAGGCAAAGAACGAGATTACAGTACATATCAGCGCCACCCACATCTGTGCCGACACCGAACACCCAACCAGATCAGCCACCAATGCTGCAAGACAGCCGATAGCAAGACAGAAAGCGGCAACAAATCCCGAGAGCACCTCGAGAACGAGAAGAATTGCTGCGGCTATAAGCCATACACACCAGAGAGACATATTTTATTCTGAGATTTAAACGTTTTTTATTCAGTTTCTTTCAGTCGTGCTTTTATCGGGAATAATCCCGGGATTCCAAGCCGGAATTATCAATTTTCTCTGACAATTATATAGTCGATCAACTCCACAAAACTGTCACGCACACTTCCGGCAGGCAGACGGTCGAGCACCTTGACCGCCTTGTCGCGGAGACGCTTCATCGTGTCGTAGGCATAGTCGATACCGCCGTTCTCCTTGGCATAGTCTATAAGTAGGTTTATTTCATCGCTATCCAGTTCTTCCTTGCGCGACAGAGATGCCACCTCTTCCCGGCGCGGATTCTCAACATTTTCAAGAGCATGGATGAGCGGGAGGGTTATCTTTCCCTCGCGCAAGTCGTTGCCCGTAGGCTTTCCGATCTTGTCATCAGAGAAATAATCAAAAATATCGTCTTTAATCTGGAAACAGAGACCGAGAAGTTCGGCATACTCTCTCATCGCCTCCATATCAGCCGCCGGCGCATTAACGGCATATCCTCCCACCTCGACACATGACACGAAAAGCGACGCTGTCTTGCGGCTGATCACTTCAAAATAAGCCGCCTCACTGATGGTGTGATAGCGTGCGTTATAAATCTGGTCAATCTCCCCGATCGACAGGAGCTTGCCAAGATTAGCTATCGAGGCGACGATGCGCGGGTCGTCGGTAGAAATCGCTTGTAACAATGCATTGGACAGGAAAAAGTCACCGACAAGAACCGCGATATGATTATCCCACAATCCGTTTATTGTTTTGGCGCCGCGTCTGATCTTGGTCTCGTCGACCACATCGTCATGGATAAGCGATGCATTGTGGAGCAATTCCACAGCTGCTGCCGAAGCGATAACACGGTCATTGATGTCGCCAAAAAGCCGCGCGCTGAGCAGTACCAGAATAGGACGTATCTGTTTACCCTTGGTTTTAAGATAATTTTCCACCACACGGTTCATCAACTCATTGGAAGAGTGAAGTGTCTCGGCGATACGCTCGTTGAGCAACTGCAATTCCGCTGAAATAGAGCGCTGTATGTCGGCTATTTGTGACATTATTTATTCAAAGCAAAATTATTCAGCTACAAAAATACAAAATAATAACCTAATGAACAAAATTAAGCACCAATTAGACACAACAGAGCTATCGCAAAACAAGCATAAAGACCGGGACTGATTGCAAAAAAGTTACGCGCAAAAACTATTTTCACAAACGGCTTGCGCGTCACTTTTTTCATAAACAATAGCTTAAAATAGATTACATCTGTATAATTGCCTAATTTTTATCTGATGCAAAGTTAATACCGTGGAAAACGCCACGCAATACCCACTTTCAGGTATTTTTCATCATAAAGATAGAGGCGTTCCGCAAGATTCGGAACGCCTCCACTATATTACATCTATGTGCGATGATCTAAAAATCAGCGTATGATTTCTTTTGTCACCTTGTTACCGCGCTTAACGATGTAGAGACCGTTGGCGGGGTTTTCAACCTTTACACCCTGGAGGTTGTAGTAAACGGGAGCTGCATTTTCAGAAGCAGGAACATCGATTTCGATACCTTCTACGCTTCCTGAAAGCTGCCATGCAAGAGCGGGCTTGCCATCGAGAAGCTGATCAGCATAAGCTGACCAACCTTTTGCTGTTGACTCAAGTGTTGCAGCTGTTGAACCGCCTGTAACGGCAGTGCCGTTGACAGTCATGCCATCCCAATAGAGGGCATTGCTGACAGTAGCATTGATCACATTGACTGCTTCAGCCTTTGCAGAACCGGTTAATGAAGCGTTCCACGCGATTACGTCGGCAAGTTCTACAGTATATGCGTTATCGTTGCCTGAGGCTGCGATTATACCACCGACAGTCTCGGCTGCGACTGTACCCGCTGCATAAACATTCTTGATAGTCACATTGTCGCGTACACGACCAACAATACCACCGCCAAAGTTCTTAGCCACGACATTTACCTGAGAATAAGAATTGGTTATAGTTGTCGGTCCGCCGATGTTACCGCCGATACCGCCGGCATAACCGGAAACACACTCTACATTACCGGTAGCCCACACGTTGTCTACTACACAGGGCTTACCGCTGTAACCGAGATAAGCGCCTATCACACCGGCTCCGAGTTCACTATAGCAGTAGCAATTTTCAACACCGAGATTCTTGACAGAACCGTCAAACACACCAAAGAGCGATGCGTAATAGAAACCGCCGGGATCTGATACCGATGTAAGATTCTTGATCACATGGTAGTTACCGTCGAAGTGGATAGTCTTACCGAAATCAGTATTACCGGCACCTACAGCGGGAATATAATTGATACCCGACATGTCGATGTCATTCATCAGCTTGAAGTAAGTGGGGGTAGCGTTTGAAACCTGGTTTCTCATCTTGACGAGGTCAGCAGGTGTAGAAATCTGATAGGGATCAGCCTCTGTACCCGAACCCTTATCAAGAGCCGCTAAATCAAACTGCAGTTCAAACATTGCGCCAAAAGCTGCATCACAGTTAGCACCCTCACCGTTAAAGTTGCTTGTAATACAGTAAACGTAAACATTAACAGTGGTAGCGTCAACCACCTCAGCTACGATAGTCGCGTAACCGGCGCTTGAGAAGAACTCAGGTGCATCGATAGGACCGGGAACGAGCCATGAAGCGACAACAGAACCATCAGCATCAAACACGCCGAAAGAGGGGGTATTGCCCCAGGGAGCAGTCTCTGCATCGGTGTAGCTGCGCACGAAGTAGCGCTTGCCGCCAAGTTCAAATGTATCGAACCCGTTAACGCGCATGTTGGAAACTATATCATAAACTTTCTCGGTTCCATCGTTGAACGACAGGATGGGCGACTTACCGTCAGTAGTGAAGAAGAACGAATTTTCGGGATAAGCTGCAGCAAGAGTTTCGTCAACGGTAGCATACATAGGCTGAGCTATGCTCTGATTTGTAGAAACGGTAGAAAGGGGATAAGACGTCTTGACTGTAGCCTCGGTACTTGCAACAGTGCCGTCACCGGTCACATGCACCATGAGAGCCGAAGGCTGACCGTTGTACTGAGGTGCGACATAGAAGATTGCGTCCTTAGTCAGGTCGCCGATAACGCGACCTACACAGTCGGTACGTGAAGCTCCGCTGACAGGGAGAACGAACGTCTTGACATCATTAGTTGCCGGACGGAACACAGTCCAGACAGTTTGGGACTCGGGCTTTGTGAAACGGTGACCAAGCAGAAAGTTACCGGCATTGTCACATGAGATTGCGGTACCATAATAGTCACGACCGTCGGTTTCACCGAATGTCAGATCAGTAGCAGGAATAGCATACTCGGTCTTAAGTTCGAGACCGTTGAGCGACACGATTGTCTGGGCATTCATGTCGATGGTATAGATTTTGCCGTTTGACGCGGTAGCAAAACGTGCAGCGGTCTTGTTAGGAGTAGAACCGATGCCGGGGATTGTAGGCCAGCCGTCATGCAAGTCACGGGTTATCATCGACCACTTCTGATTAACTGATACCTGTGCGACAGCATCAACTGTAGGCATCAAAGCTGCGGCACATGCAAGGATGAGTAATTGTTTTTTCATAAAATAAGGTTTTTGAATAAAAATATTATGTGCAAAAGTAGTAATTATTTACACACAGTGTTATCCACCGTTCAAAAAAAGTACCGGTCAGGACAACAATATAATAGAAAAAGGCGCTTCGCTAATCGAAGCGCCTTTTTCAGATTTATCTGATTATGTAATTCAGATCTATTACATCAGTGACTGTCGACGATTAACGTACAACTTCTTTAGTCACCTTGTTACCACGCTTAACGATGTAGAGACCGGGAGCGGGGTTCTCAACTTCAACACCCTGGAGGTTGTAGTAAACGGGAGCTACAGCATCGTCAGCACCGATGTATTCTACACCTTCGTTAGGATCTTTAACTTCCTCGGTAGCTTCCTGCCAAGCGAGAACGGGCATTCCGTTAGCGAGCTTGTCATTGTAAGCTTCCCAAGCGGTAGCTGCCTTCTGGAGAGTGTAGGTAGAAACACCGTTCTCAACAGCTACATTGTTAACCTTCATATCAACCCATACCTGAACGGGATTAGCATCATAACCAAGAGTGGTTACAGCGGCAGCCTCGGTAGCTGATACTGAAGAGTTCCATGCGATAACATCCTCAAGAGTCATTGTAAGACCGGTCTTGTCAGTACCTGCGATACCACCGGCGTTGTCAGTACCTGTAACCTTACCGGCAGCGTAGCAGTTCTTGATAGTGATACCTGCGCGGGCACGTCCTACGAGACCACCGGCATACTTACCGTTAACTTCACCGTTGAAGTAGCTGTTGGTGATGGTGAGGTTGTTTCCGTTGGTACCTACGAGACCGCCGGCATATACACCTTCGCCGTTAACCTTACCGGTTACCCATACATTGTCAATAACGCAGTCGATACCGCCCTGTGAGCCGTAACCACCGAGAGCACCTGCACCAAGAGAAGTAGACTTAACGTCGCAGTTTTCAACACCGAGATTCTTAACATTACCGCGGATAACACCGAAGATTGACATGTAAGAATAGTTAGCGTCGGGAGCAAAGTTCTTGATCACGTGATATTGTCCGTCAAACTCAAACTCACCTGCGTAAGTTGCACCGTCAGAACCGATGGCGGGAACATAGTCCTTAACATCAGCCATATCGATATCGTTTGCAAGCACGAACCATACTTTCTTATCGGCAACGATCTTGTTGTGCATGTCACACAGATCAGCGGGGGTAGCAATCTGATAAGGATTGTTTTCAGAACCTAAGGGGTTAGGATCTATAACGTCCTCATTAGCTTCCTGCCAAGCGAGAACAGGCATTCCGTTAGCGAGCTTGTCATTGTAAGCTTCCCAGCCGGTTACTACTACCTGGAGATCATAAGTAGACTTACCGCCTTCAACAGGTGCACCGTTAACGATCATTTCGTTCCATACAAGAGCGTCAGTAACCACTGCGTTGAGAACAGAAGCAGCGGGAACCACAGCGTCGCCCTTGACAACTTCGCTATTCCATGCTACAACATTAGTAAGGGTAACGTTGCATGCATTAGTATAGTTGGTATTGGCACCGGCTACGACACCACCGCCGTTAGCAAAGCCATCGATACGACCTGATGCGTAGCAGTTCTCTACGATAAGAGTACCATATTCATTAGTAGGACCTACGAGACCACCTGCCCATCCGTTGGGAGAAGTAGCGTCAACTTTAGCGTAGCTGTTGCGAATGGTGAGTTTGCCTGCGCTCTGAACACCTGCAACAAGACCACCGGCATAGAAACCTGAAACAGAACCGGTAGCGTAGCAGTTTTCAATAACAGCCTCATTAAGTGCATAAGCTACGAAAGTACCGGCAGTACCCCAGCCAGTCGCCTCCATCTTAGCATTCTCAATACCGAGGTTCTTGATAGAGCCCTTGAAGTCAAGGAACATAGCAGCTTTAGCAGCAGTAACTGAAAGGTTGCTTACAACATGGTTCTTACCGTCGATATACAGAGTCTTCTTAGCATCGATAGGAGTAAACGCTACGTTAGTCATATCGATATCTTCGGTAAATTCTACATAGAAGCCATCACGGTTGACTGCAGCGGCAAGACCAACGAGGTCAGCAGAAGTGGCAACCTTGTAAGGATTAGCCTCAGTACCGGGGAAGGGAACATCCTCGGTAGCGTTCTGCCATGCAAGAGCGGGATAACCGTTGAGGAGGTTCTTGTAAGCTTTCCAACCGGCTGATGCAATCTGGAGATCGATAGTCGACATGCCACCTTCAACAGCAACATTATTGACTGTCATGCCATCCCATACCTTAACATTGGCAGCTTCATAATTAAGTGTAGTAACAGCAGCAGCGGCAGCAGCTGATACTGAAGAGTTCCATGCAATTACATTGTCAAGAGCAACAGTAAGATCGGCTTTGTCGGTTCCGGCGATACCACCTGCATTGTCAGTACCTGTAACCTTACCGGCTGCGTAGCTGTTCTTGATAGTGATGCCTGCGCGAGCGCGTCCTACGAGACCACCGGCATACTTACCGTTAACTTCACCGTTGAAGTAGCTGTTGGTGATGGTGAGGTTGTTTCCGTTGGTACCTACGAGACCGCCGGCATATACACCTTCGCCGTTAACCTTACCGGTTACCCATACATTGTCAATAACGCAGTCGATACCGCCCTGTGAGCCGTAACCACCGAGAGCACCTGCACCAAGAGAAGTAGACTTAACGTCGCAGTTTTCAACACCGAGATTCTTAACATTACCGCGGATAACACCGAAGATTGACATGTAAGAATAGTTAGCGTCGGGAGCGAAGTTCTTGATCACGTGATTCTGTCCGTCAAACTCAAACTCACCTACGTAAGTTGCGCCGTCAGAACCGATAACGGGAACATAGTCCTTAACACCTGCCATATCGATATCGTTCTCAAGAACGAACCATACTTTCTGACCGGCAACAATCTTGTTGTGCATGTCGCAAAGGTCAGCGGGAGTTGAAATCTTATAAGGCTTAGCCTCAGAACCGGTAATTTCCTGCCATGCGAGAGCGGGATAACCGTTGTCGAGACGGCTGTTGTAAGCATCCCAAGAAGTAGCTGTAGCAGCAAGAGTAGCAGCGGGAACACCACCTGTAACGGCTGCACCGTTAACTGTCATGCCGTCCCATACCTGAACCTTAGCTGCGTCATATACGAGAGTAGTTACAGCAGCTGCAGTGGCTGAAGCAACTGAAGTATTCCATGCGATAACATTTTCAAGCGCGATGTTCAGACCTTCCTTGTCTGTACCTGCGATACCACCGGCATTAGTTGAACCTGCAACTTCACCGGCTGCATAGCTGTTCTTGATAGTGATACCTGCGCGGGCACGTCCTACGAGACCACCGGCAAACTTGGCGATAACATCACCCTTGAAGTAGCTGTTGGTAATTGTGAGGTTATTTCCGTTAGTACCTACAAGACCGCCGGCATAAGCAGTAGCACAAGTTACGCTACCGGTTGCCCATACATTGTCGATAACGCAGTCGATACCGCCCTGTGAGCCGTAACCGCCGAGGACACCTGCACCGAGTGAATTAGAAACGATTTCGCAATCCTCAACACCGAGGTTCTTAACGTTACCACGGATAACACCGAAGATTGACATGTAAGAGTAGTTAGCGTCGGGAGCGAAGTTCTTGATCACGTGATTCTGTCCGTCAAACTCAAACTCACCTACGTAAGTTGCGCCGTCAGAACCGATAACGGGAACATAGTCCTTAACACCTGCCATATCGATATCGTTTGCAAGGACAAACCATACCTTCTGACCGGCAACAATCTTGTTGTGCATGTCGCAAAGGTCAGCGGGAGTTGCGATTACATAAGGATTATTCTCTGAACCGAGGGGACCCTTAACATCCTGCCAAGCGAGAGCGGGATAACCATCTTTAAGATTCTTGTTGTAAGCATCCCAAGAAGTAGCTGTAGCAACAAGAGTAGCAGCGGGAACACCACCAGTAACGGCTGCACCGTTAACTGTCATGCCGTCCCATACCTGAACCTTAGCTGCGTCATATACGAGAGTAGTTACAGCAGCTGCAGTGGCTGAAGCAACTGAAGTATTCCATGCGATAACATTTTCAAGCGCGATGTTCAGACCTTCCTTGTCTGTACCTGCGATACCACCGGCATTAGTTGAACCTGCAACTTCACCGGCTGCATAGCTGTTCTTGATAGTGATACCTGCGCGGGCACGTCCTACAAGACCACCGGCAAACTTGGCGATAACATCACCCTTGAAGTAGCTGTTGGTGATTGTGAGGTTGTTTCCGTTAGTACCTACGAGACCGCCGGCATAAGCAGTAGCACAAGTTACACTACCGGTTGCCCATACATTGTCGATAACGCAGTTGATACCGCCCTGTGAGCCGTAACCGCCGAGGACACCTGCACCGAGTGAATTGGAAACGATTTCGCAATCCTCAACACCGAGGTTCTTGACGTTACCACGGATAACACCGAAGATTGACATGTAAGAGTAGTTAGCGTCGGGAGCGAAGTTCTTGATCACGTGGTTCTGTCCGTCAAACTCAAACTCACCAAAGTAAGTGGCACCGTCAGAACCGATAGCGGGAACGTAATCCTTGACACCTGCCATGTCGATATCGTTCTCCATAACGAACCATACCTTCTTACCGTCGACAATCTTGTTGTGCATGTCGCAAAGATCGGCGGGAGTAGAAATCTTATAAGGATTAACCTGTGATCCTTCAGAAACATCGGTAGAGCCTTCTGTCGAGAAGTAAAGGACTGCTGCAGCTCCCATACCGGGTTTGGGAGAACCGGTAGAGTTATATACATATATATATGCATTGCTGTCATCAATTACCTGAGCAGTGATTGATGAGTAACCGGCAGTAGATACGTAATCGGGGTTATTCCATATTGCAACTATTTCACCATTGGCGTCAAGCACGGCGATATCCATTGTGTTGGGATTAGTGCTGTAATCATCGTTGGGAATGTAGTTACGAACGAAATATTTCTGACCGCCGAGAACGAATGTATCAAAACCGTTGGTAGCGGCAAAAATATTTTTCTGCATTGCAGACTGCCAAGCCCAGTCAATGGCGTTGTTTGTAAACGTTGTATAAGCACGGCTCCACTGTCCGTTACCGCTACATGATGACAGATAGAAAGTATCATCAAGATAGGGATTGGCAACAGTCTCGGCTACGGTAGCATACTTAGGCTGAGCAACGTTCTGGTTGTGCTGTGCGCCAAGATATACCTGCTGAGAGAAAGTAGATGTCATTGTTACATTATCAACATCACCGTCACCCTGCACGTGTACCATTCTTACCACCTGGTTGGTAGCAAGCGGTTCAAGACCGTTCTTGGGGGCAATGTAGAAATAAGCGTCTTTGGTGAGATCGCCGACAACACGACCCACACAGTCCATACGTGCAATCTGCATTCCTTCGGGAATACCGAGATCGAAATGCTTGATTTTGCCGGTTGCAGGGCTGAAAACTGACCATACAGTCGAAGACTCAGCCTTAGTAAACAGGTGACCTACAAGGAAGTTACCTGCATCATCAACAGAAATTGCAGTACCGTAATAGTCGGGATTTCCGTTGATAACACGACCTTCGAGCGAGGGAAGTTTATACACGTCCTTGAAACCATCAGCTGTAATTTCAGCGATGCTCATGGTCATCATGTTGATGGTGTACAACTTACCATCATGTCCGGTAGCAAATCGAGTGCAAGGCTTGCTCTTGATAGCATCCGGCGAACTCCAGTTGGGAGCTGTTCCGTCCCAACCGTCATTGAGGACTTCCGACTGGTATTTCCATACCTGGGTCAGAGCCGGCTCGGCATTAACACTATAGGACGAACCCATAGCTGCGATAATGGCGAGAGATAATAATTGTTTTTTCATGATTAAATATTTAAACAAAAATAGAAAGTTTCTCATGATCTGAAATCAGACTAAATAGGGAGACACCCGGCAACGGCACCTCCTATTTTTCCTCGTTTCATGGTATAATGCCACAAATATAGTAATTATTTTAATAACGACACGCTAATTATTTAAAAAAGTACCAACTTTATCAAAAATTAGTTAATTACAGCCCTGCACACCAAGTATCACAAACAACATTTAAAAGATATCGGGAACAGAAACGCGCATCGCGCATTGACAGTATACAAATAAACAGACAAAGGCGCCCGCAAGATGCAGACGCCTTTGTTTTATAGTGATTTACTAAAGTCTAATCAACGAATGATTTCCTTAGTCACCTTGTTACCGCGCTTAACGATATAGAGACCGTGAGCGGGGTTCACAACCTGCACACCCTGGAGGTTGTAGTAAACGGGAGCTACATTTTCAGCAGCGGGAGCATCGATCTCGATACCTTCTACACCACCCTGGAACTGGATGAGAAGAGCAGGATAGCCACCGAGTTCAACAGGAGCATAAGCCTCCCAAGAAGTAGCTGTGTTCATAAGATCTTCAGCTTTGACACCACCTTCAACAGGAGCGCCATTGATCTTCATGCCATTCCAAGCCTGGCAACGGGTAGTGGTTGCTTCAGAACCACAGAAAGCTCCGGTAGTACCTTCGCCACCGTCAACCTTGCCGTTCCATGCGATAACATCGGTCAAAACGGGAACCTCAGAACCGCCACCACAGATACCACCAACTGTGCTACCACCCTTGATATCGCCTGAAGCGTAGCAGTTAGAGATAATAAGACCTGGTTGGTTTACACGACCTACGAGACCGCCGGCAATAGCATTGCCTTTAGTACCGGTCACGTTAACCTGAGCATAAGAATTAGTGATCTTAACATTGGCAGCACCGGTAGTACCGATGAGACCGCCGATATAACTACCTGAATTCTTAATAGAACCGATAACGTAAACATTATCGATCACAGCGCTGTAACCGCTGGTAGAGTGACCTGCGTAAGCAGCGAGCACACCGGCACCGTCAGAACCTGCATCAATGTCGCAATCGATAATACCGAGGTTCTTAACCTCACCGCTGAGCACACCGAAGATCGATACATAGAATGAAGCGCCGCGAGTCTGACGGAAGTTTTTGATTACGTGTCCATTACCATTGAACATGATTACACGGTCGTAAGTTGAATTGTCGGCACCGCAAGCAGGGATATAATCCTTGACATCAGCCATGTCAATATCATCAACGAGTTCAAAGTAAACGGGAGTCTGAGCGATAAGAAGCTCGTTCATCTGGCATAAATGATCGGCATTCTTGATCTTATAAGGATTGCCCTGAGTACCGTCACCTTCCATCTTCTCAGGCTGGGGAACATCAATGCCACCGCCTTCGCCGGCAGTGAAGATGAGTTTTGCTGCACCTACAGCAACACCTGCACCATAAGCTACGCCACCGAGACGTGCAGTACAGTGATAAACGCAGATAGAGGCGTGAGTGTCATCGATAGGCTCAGCAACGATAGTACCGTAGCTTGTGGGAGCCTTGAAAGCCGGATTTTCCCAAGTTGCGACAACGTTGCCTTCTTCGTCAAATACGGCAACATCCATACCGCCCTGATTATTCATGAGGTCACCGTTCTCAGGCATGTAGTTGAGAACATAGTAACGCTTACCTTCAAGAGTGAAAGTATCGAAACCGTTACATCCTGAATAGTTATTAGCGATGTCTCCGATACCGCCGCCATGAGCTGCGAGGTTAACCGATGCGGCACCGTTGCTGAATGTGTTCATCATCTGCCAGTGGTCAGTAGTCTCGCCAAGCTTGCTTGCTGCACCGTATGCAGCCGAGAAGAATGCACAGCCGTCAATAGCGGGCTTGCCCTGCTGACGGGTATATGCAGTGTATTCATCGTAGCTTGCAAATGTAGGCTGACACACAGATACGTTGGCACTTGCCATGTATAACTGGGGACCGAAAGAGCTTGAAGCGATAGCACCGCCACCCATAAATGAAACGATCTGAACACGCTGATAGAGAGTCAGGTCAGAATCGTCAGGACGGTTTGAAGAATAAGAAGCAGGAGCTACATAAAGAACTGCCTCATTGAAGAGGTCACCAAGCACACGACCCACACAGTCGATACGACCGGGATTGATGTTGTTGTTAGCAAAATCAGCCTCGGTATTGAAATGACGGAAATCACCTGTCGCGGGGTTGAAAGCAGTCCAGAGACATGCTGACTGGCTATAAGTGAAAAGGTGACCTACGAGGAAGTTACCGGCGTCGTCACGAGAAAGTGAAGTACCGTAGAAGTCAGCCACCTTGTTAGTAGCGCCACCCTTGGTTCCGTTAACCTCGCCCATACCCTCGGGAAGAGCATAGCGGTCAACGATACCATCCTTCGTCACTTCGGCGATGTGGTTGGTTTCCTGATTGACAACATAAATTTTGCCATTAAGAGCAGTACCGAAACGGATACAGGGTTTCACGCCCACACCGAAACCTTCATAACTGTTGGGATTGGGGTCCATGTGGACAGCGCTCCACTCCTCAACAAGAGAAGCCTGCTCGGCATTAACAGTGACAGCGGGAACAAGAGCTGCCATGCATGCAAGAGAAAGTAATTGTTTTTTCATGTTAAAAATTTTGATTGGTTTAAAATTATTCAAGTTAATAATTACCGACAAATATACAAAATTATTTTAATTAACCGCGCCAAGAATTTTAAAAACAATCATTAATTAACGTTTTTTGATTTTGCAAAACGTAAATACGTTAAAAACCGGGACAATACCGCATTGACTTTACGGTATCGCCCCGGTTAATCGGGAAGATCAGCAAGATTACTCTTTAACGGGCAAAAGTATCTTACGTATTACAGGTTCCATGCAATCGGCTACGCGCATGAAACCGAGGTCAGTATAGTGTATAGCGTCTACATTCGCCTCGTTATCATGACCCATGAGGTCATCGGCGGGTAGATAGTAAAGATTGGGATACTTAGCAGCAAGTTTTTCATAACGCTCCTTCATCATACCGTTGCGACGGTCAACCTGCTCACGGATCTTGACATCGAAACGCTTGTGCGGGAAGTTGGGATCCTCGACAAAGAGGTAAGGCACATCGGGATGAGCGGCACGTATAGTCTCAAAGAACGGAATCATGAGAGTATCAATCTGCTCTTCGTTGACATTGGGAACAAAGTCAAGTACAATGAGACCGGGATCGGGAATAGCGGCGATACACTCGGCAATTTCCATGTCGAGCTGACCGTTGCCGCTGAAACCGAAGTTGATAATCTCACGGTTGAGACGACGCGAGAGAATATTGGTGTGACACATACCGGGACGTGAAGCGCAACCACCCTGAAGGATGCTCGTACCGTACATAACGATAGGACGGGAAACCGAGGGAAGCTGAACCTCGGGCTGAAGCAACTCATAATCACCGTCAATGCCGATGTAGAGACTGTCGACACCGTCGTAAAGCGACAGATTGAGAAGATACTCACGCATCTCGGGCACCATGTTTTCAATAACGGTGGTTTCGTTGTTGTGTTCGTGGAAGTTGGGACGTGCGGTCTGCACATAAGTCCAGTTTCCATCGGGGAGGAGCGTGTAAAGGTCAAGACCACGCATACCGGTAGTGGGCATGTGGTTCATCTCGACTTTAAAGCGTGATTTCCATTTAGCATTGATAAAAGGGCTGTTGGTTTTGAAACGTATAGCCATACCAGCCGAGTGGTTTCCCAACCAGAAAACATCATATCGTTTTACCTTTGACTCAATCGAGTCGGGCACACGCTGATAGCGATAAGATGTACACGCATCGTCGACACCCTTACCGATGAGGGGGAGAGAGTCGGCTGAAAACCATTTTACATCGCCGGCGTGCATCGAGATAGCGGCAACGGCGGCGAGGGCAATAGCAAAAATCTTTTTCATACGAATTAAATTATTGAAATGTGATAGTTTTAAGTCATTAATATGAAAGCGGCACGCGGTGTGTCACGTACGCCAGAACCATTTGATACGAGTGAAGAACATCGCTATCATGCAGGCAATAGCCGTCAGGACAAATCCGTGGATAAAGCTGAGGAACGGAGTCTGTTCAAAGAACGAGATCGTAAAATTGTCACCGATCTTGAGGAGATCAAGCAGCGGGAGCGTAAACATTGATGTAGCCACGTAAGCGATCATCGGATTCTTGCCCGACATAGTCAGCGGAGCCATAGCCGTACGCCACTTGTAGATGTCACACATGATTACAAATGCCGAAAGACAATAACATGCGAGTCCCGAAGTGACGAAGTAGTAGCTGAACGTCGAACTGTCTTTGCGTATTCCCCCTTCGAATGCCTCGAAGAAGAGTCCCATGACGAGCATGTAACCGCCCATGGTGACAAGATGCATGATGACGCGGCGGTCTGATGCGAGACGACGTGCGAAGTAGGCTATCACGCCGACAAGAGCGACCGACACAAAGAGGTTGGTGACGAGATGACGACCGAAAAGACACACCAGATTGACAACGAGCAGAGCGATTGACAGAATCAGCACCATTGCCGTGGAAACGCCATGACGCGGCGCCGAAGCATCAACCGGAGTGGTGTTGCGCTCGGTAATCCACCGATGGAGATACTCGCCGGCAAATGTTCCGGGGATGATGATAAACAGATACTTGAGGAACATGAACTGATACAGCCAGGGGGCAGGTGACCAATTGAACACAGCCTGCTGCCACGAACCGTCGGCATCATGACACAGCAAGATAGCCATCAAGAGAGGTAACACACCGATACGTGCCATCGGGCGACGATAGGTCAGTATGTAGATTATCGTTCCAAATGCTGCCATGTTGGCAAGAACAAGGATAATGATGTTGCTCTTGTAGAGATCAAACGGTTGTCCGTCACGACACTCGAGCAACCACATCATAGCGACAGCGGCGAGTATCGCACCCCACTGCACGACATATCTTACCCACTGCGGCGGATTGCCGGGCAGACGCATAAACATCGGGAAAAGAAGCGCGAAAGCAATGAGCGTCATACACCACATAAACGGTGTCTGCGGCGTCCCTGCCGCCTGAGACATCACCCATGGATTGAGGTGATAAATAAAGATGGCGAAAAAGGCGAGTTTCACTCCGCGCCACACGGCATTGAGGGCAAGACGTAAAGGATTTTCACCACGTGAGAGACGGGAACCGACCGAGAACGGGAAGGCGGCACCCATAGAGAAGAGGAAGAACGGGAACACGAGATCGACCCAGGTGATTCCGTAGATCGACGGATCAAAACCTTGTCCGGGAGGAACCTGCGCGTGAGACATCCACGCGGGGAGTTTCCATGAGAGAATAGTCCCCGACAACACCATCATGAAGATGGCGAACCCACGCAAGGCGTCGAGCGACTCAGCTCTGAATTTTTTCATAACATATAAGTTTTTAGATTCAAGTTACTTGGCTGCACGCATTTCAGCCTCGGCTTCGGTTATCGCTTCCTTAAGAGCGTCAAACCAACCGGTGCGTATAATGTGATAGAGTTCAAACACCATCAGACCGTCGCTCTCCTTAAGATTCATCTTTACGGCATCCTTGAAGCGGTTAACATCAGTATCGTAGTCGACAACATACAGACCGCCGCTGAACTCCTGATCGCCCATGAGGTGACGGGAGTAACGGCAAGCGCCCTCTACGCTCAGATGGTCACCCATCTGAAACTCGCTGTCGGTCTCGTTTTTGACCAATCCGTTGGAGCTGCGATACTCGTCGATGGTTATATTCTTATAGTAATTACCGTTGGTGTATAGATCAAGGAGCTCGGCAAAGGCATAATCCTTATACTCGGGAGTAGCCCAGTCAAAATCCTTTGACGGGTCATAGTCCTTGCTTGCCCAGTTGACTCCAACCTCATAATAGGATGGATACCATGCTCCGGTATAGGCGCCAAATCCAAGCCACGGGTCGACAGCTTTCACCTTGGCACGTGTCGAAGCTATGAAGTCATGGATGACCTTGGCGCGCCACTCTATCCATTTCTTAAACCAGCGACCGTTGACACGATGATAATTACCGTTACCATCGTCAACCCACTCGTAGATATCCTCAGGGAAACGGTTCACTTTCTCGCCTATATATTCCTCAAACATGCGGCGCGACTCGTCGCTGAAATCACTTGTGATGTTGTCATAACGGCAACGGTCGACCATGATGCCGTCGAGAAGAGGATAGCGGTGAGCACACTCGAGTATGACCGACTGCTCGTACTGCTGCACATCGGTCAGCGCCGGATTGCAGAACGACGTGCCTGGACCCTCATTTTCGGGAGCGGGGACTATACCTTTTCCGGGCAAGTAGTTACGAGCCTGCCATGAGAGAGTGTCGCCACGCAGAATGCCCATCTTAAAATGAGGATAGCTCTCGCAGAACACATTAAAGGCGGCATAGGCTGTCAATCCGCGGTCTTTAGCCGCACAGAGCACCTGGTCGAGATAGTCATAGGACGGTGATATCTTCACTCCTTTCCAGTCAGTCAGCTGCGGAGCTATGCGTGACGGATAACCCACGGCACTGCCGGTATTCTTTACATCGATGATGACTGTGTTGAAGCCGCAATCGACGATTTTATCCATATACCACGCTATGGTATCGGGATTGGTGAAACGAGTCCACATACCCGAGAGATCGAGCCACATCATCTTGGGACGCTCTTCGACCGGACGCTGCACACGGGGAGCCGCAAACGACATCAGAGCCATAGACGCGACAATGACTGCAAATATCAGTTTTTTCATAAACGCTTACAGTTGACTCTTTTTATAATTCCTGAGTATAGACATTGCCGAAACGGTCAGTAGCGCGTACTCCGAGCCGGGCGTCGGGATTGACGGGTCGGGCATGGAACATGTGAGGCGACTTTGAGGCGCCTATCCATGAATAACGGAGCTTGCTCTTATCAGATGTCAGCGCTACGGTGAGAGGATCAACAGCCTCGACCCGAGTCATCTCACCCATGACGTTGCCGTCTTCGGTCCACTCGACGCGCCATTTAGAGTCATAGTTCCAGACATTGGCAACAATCTCGCCGGGAAATTCCGACGACTCGCCGGGGAGATATGCGCGGAACTGATAATCCTTATCTTTACCTGTAGTCTTGAAATACCACTCGATGTTGTCACCGTCGACCATGTAGACACCATATCCGCGGGGAGTTCCGTCCTCACAGACGTCAACATCCCACCACATGCCGCAAGCGCCGGGAGTATTATGCTCGTAACAGCTGTCAGAATACTCGATATTACGGCTCCAGTGCTGATGTCCCGTAATGAAATGAGTGTTATAGGGTTTCATCATTTCTATAAGATGGGCTGCATTGACGGTTTCCTGCGACACAGACTTGCCATCGTAACGGAACGGAAGTTTCTCAGCCTGATTGGCAACCGGAATGTGCATCACCATCACTACGGTCGAACCGGCAGGGACTGAGGCGAGATCCTGTTCAAGCCAGTCAAATGTCTGTTCGTCGACATATCCCATATAGAAGTAGTCACGACCGATATAGAAAACGTTGTCGATAAACACATAATGTACTTTTCCGCGGTTGAAAGAATAATTTGTAGGACCGACCTTGTGCTCGAAACGATCCTTGGACAGTTCATGGGAACGAACGTAATACTGCATGTCATGGTTACCGTTGGCGATATATATCGGAGCGCCGAAACGCGCACGGTGACGCAGGCTCGACTCGTAGAGTTCAGGATGGTCACCAACGACGTCGCCACAGTCGATGCCAAACACATCGACATTCTTGAACTGTGCGAAATGCTCGCGCGCATCGTCAATCTGCGTGTCAAACATGCCCAACTCCTCCTCGGCTACGACCTGCACGTCGGCATGAGTCATAAACACGTGGCGGTTGTCATCCTTCTTATTTTTCAGAAGGTTAAAACTATAATCGGTTCTCCCCTCCTCTACTGGAATGTAAAAGACGGGACGGTTGTTTTCATCAAGAGGGGGCAGATAGCCCGAAGGGGTCGAAACGGTGATGTAGTTGGCACGGTCATTCTTCGTAAGAGTGTAGCGACCGTCGGCATCGGTGGTGACACAGTTGAAACCATCAGACACCACCACGCCTGAAAGCGCTTTTTTGCCACACTTCACCGTTCCGGTAACTGTCTCCGACATTCCCCAGGCACCGGCTGTAAACGCCGTGAATCCGGCAAGAATAACGGACAACACTAAATTTTTTATCTGTTTCATAACTGTTGTTACTAATGATTGGTCTGAAATGATAAATGCAGAGCACACAGAGGCTCCTAAATAAAAAAAGTCTTTAGGATTATCGTCTGACGTCATTCCGACAGACGATAAAACCTAAAGACCGGAAATATTATCGATTAATCATTGAAATCAAACGATACTATTCAATTTAACTTATTGAAATGATTACTTTTTCTGAGATTCTTCCCATTTAGAGACATAATCTCTTACACCGGCACCGACAGCAGTCCACTTCTCGGGGTCGATCTTAAGATGAATCATATCGAAGAGGAAGTAGCCGTCACAGGCGTTAGCACAAGCGCTCACGGAGTTTCTGATAGCGGAGAGAATCTGATCCTTCGTATATTTTACGCTGGAGCCGGTCCATCGCCAATCAACATCGGGACCACCGACTACGAGCGGGCAAACATTACCGATCTTGCTCTTAGCCTGAGAACAGAAACCTTCCATTGACCACTCATTAGAACCGTTGACAGCAGTAGGCTGAGCGTATGCACCGATAAGGATCTGATCCATCAGTTCGGCATATCCCCAGTTCTTGAAGTTGGTAGACGCCCATGTGTGACGCAGGGAAGCGTTATAGCTCTTTGATGCCCAGTTAACACCGGTGTTATAGTACGAGTTGTACCAACCACCTACATAAGCGCCGAAGAGAATATCAGGTTTAACAGCCTTGACAGCTGCACGAGCCTTCTCCATGAATTCATAAATCACCTTGGCACGGTACTCCAGCCACAGCTTGGTATAGTCGGTAAGCTTTGCTCCATTGGGGAAAGTGGCATTGGTAGTACCCTCGGGGAGAATATCGGTAGGCCAGTTGGGAACCTTTCCGCCGATATAAGCCTCAAACTGCTCGCGGCTTAAGGGTGAGAAATCAGAGTAGAGGTCATTGTAACGACCGCGGTCAAGAACGATACCGTCGATATCATACTTACAGAGGTCAGTCAACAGATCACAGAGATATTTAACAACCTCGGGGTGACCAGGATTGAAGAATTTCTCTGTATCACCGCCGATATCCATGACATTACGGGGATTACCGGCATTGTAGCGCCAGGTAGCCCATTCCTTTTTGGAGGGGTCAGAGAAGAGGATACCGGTGGGGGTGTGTTCAGGACCTGAAAGGCTGTTACCGCCTGTCATGGTGTTGAAACCTGCATGGATGCGTAGACCAAGTTTATGACCTTCGTCAATAAAAGCCTGCAGGTAGTCCCATGTTGCCGTGCGATAAACCGTACGCTTTTTAACAGGATTATCCGAGTAAACCCAGGTATCAACAGCGGTGAGCTGAGGAGCGAGACTTGAGTTGTACAGGATATTACCGCTGGTTGTGCGCACATCGACAACAATATCGGTGAAACCTGCATCGCGCGCCAATGTGAGGTCGCGGGCAATGTTCTCTTTACTGTCGGCAAAGTCAATAAAATTTGATGCCGCGTCAACCCAGATGTAACGGGGTTTCAGCGCAGTCTGAGTAGGTTTCTCGTCACCGCCGTCATCAATGCCGGGCCAGAGATCTTTTCCGTCCTTGCTGTCGCTGCAGGCGCTGAGAGAAAATAATCCCGCCACCGCAACGGCGGCGAGATTATATTTAAGGATATTTGATATTTTCATTCGCAAAAGAGTTTAATCAATTGATTACATGTCGAGACAGTCAACCTGCACACAACCTACGAATCCATTGGTAAACTCGAAGAAGATATACATGTAGAATCCGTTGGGTGACACATAGAGTTTCACGTCATCGGCATTGGCTGCGATACCGGTTGCACCGCCTGCCATAGCACCGTACTGACCCTTGATGTTGAGACCGGTAGATGAGAAGTCGAGTGCAGATGTACCAAGGTCACCTGCCGAGAGGTCGTAGAGGTAGAGGTTGTCGTCAGAACCCCATGTGAAGGTATTGATAGAGTTGTGAACGGCATATTTAACCTTGTTGAACTCAATAGCATCGACAGCATTGATTACCCAGTTGGACGATACTACCAGCGAACCGTGAGACTTGATGGTATTGTTACCGCCGTCAACGAGAGCAAGACCACGGCTTGTGGTTTCGATACCGTCAAACTTACAGTAAGCGCCGCAGATATAGTCGCTTGCAGGATTTGTAGCCTCGATATGGCATACGTCAGCGTTACCCCAGCAAGTACCTTCGTAACCGGTGATGTGAACCAGTTCGGGTTCCTGGCTTACGACCTTACCGCCCTTAACGATCCAACGAGCGAAGTCGATTGACGAACCATTACCGGTCGCTGTGATTATAGCGTCGGCATTGAGGTTACCGGTCACTGAAATCTGGTTACCCATCTGGTTGCCTGAATACTTCCACGAAATGATCTTCTCGGGAGTTCCGTTAAGACCCTTCTTGAGCCAGATGTTGAGTACACCGCCATTATCCTTAGAGTTGTTACACATCAGGATATTGTCGTAGTTATCAGAAGTCATGCGATAATTCTCAGCAGCACCAAGGTTTACAGTACCTTCCTGGATACCGGTCTTGTAGTTTACATAAACTGCGTTAGACTGACCAGCCTGGTTGATAACGAGGTAGTTGCCTACGATAGCAATACCAGATGCAGCATCGGCACCGCTTGTAGCATTGGGAATACCGTAGTCTGAAAGTTTCTTGACCCAACGGAGCTGAGCACGGTCAAAGTTACCGCCGGCAGGTATGGGAGAAGGATTACCCTTAACTACTGAATACTCTTTCTTGTCGACACCGTTCTGAGCAGTAACAGTGAGTTTTACATCACCGTCATAGTTGAGCATCTCAGTACGGGGGTCGGGAGAGATTGTAGCACCATGTGACATGATGATTTCAGCTCTCTGAGTTCCGAGGTCATCGGCTGTGACAATTGTAATGACACCGGTTTCCTGATTGATAACACCGGAGAGTTCGGCATCGGGCAGAGAGAAGTCTGAGAGTATACAATCACTGCTCTTACGGATTTCACCCTTGATAACGTAGTTTTTCTTTGTACCGTCAAGACCGGTTACAACTACATGATGCTCCTTTGTGAGGTCAAGCCATGTCAGAGCAGGCTGAATAGAGGCGCCCAGCACAAGGTTGCACTGAACACGCACGTGCTTGATGTCCTCATCAGTGAGGAAGCTCTCGGAAAGAGCAGGATAGGTATAGGGGAACACGATATTGATTATTCCATTTTCATGGTCAATAACAGCGGGGAACGAATTCTCGAGACGGCTGTCATTATAGAAAGTAGCAGTCATCGAGAGCAGATTCTCGTCATGATGTGTAGGCGAGAATTCGTGGGGGTCCTGGCATGCGCTCATACCGAGAAGGAGAGCCAAGCCTGAAACCATGGATAAGATTCTTGTTTTCATTTCTTTCTTGATTAAGTGAATAGGTTAATATTATTTCCAGTTATCGTATTGTTCGATCAAATTATTATTGTTGATCTCAGCTGCGGGAATAGGAAGAACATAACACTTTTCGCTGAACATCTGGTCGGTATTATCGATTTCTACATAAGTATAGGAACCGTTATCAACCTTCATACCGTGACGGCGATAGTTATTATATTCTTTGTGGCAGAGACGCCAGCGGTTCATATCCCAGAAGAGGTGACCCTCAAAAGAGAGTTCGACCATACGCTCGTTACGGTAGTCTTCCCAGAACTTGTCGCCGGTAGAAGTCTTGGCGGGGAGGTGTACACGGTTACGCACCTGGTTGAGGGCGTTCTGAGCGTCACCAATACGGTCAAGACGATAAGCTGCCTCAGCATAGTTGAGAAGCACCTCGGCGTAGCGTAATTCAACCCAGGGCTGCGCACTCTTAACGTTAATAACGTCGGTCATATTCTCGTTGAGAAGTTTACGGAGAAGATAACCCGAGCAAGTGTTACCGCCTGACTGAGGCTGAGTTCCATAAGCGAAGAAAGTTACGTTGGGACCCTGTACAGAGAGGTCGAGCTTCTTACCCTTCCATGTGCAACCGGGATAAAGAATAGTAGCAGCGAAACGGGGTTCGAGCTGATCATAAGGGGGAGGCGTTGTGGTAGTACCGTGCCATGCGTCCCAGTTCATCTTAGAACCGTCGGCTTTCTCATAAGCTTCAACGAGTTCCTGAGTAGGAGCTGGACCTACAGCACCGGTCGAGCCGTCGGTAGAGGGAGTGTAATAGAAGTCAAACTGAGTGTTAGGACCGAGGTTAGCATTGTAGTCACACTCGATGATTGACTCTGAGTTGTTACCGGCCCATGCATCGGCATATTTATCGGTAAGATAGTACTTACCTGATTCCATAACCTCTTTTGCAGCATTGTAAGCTTCTTCCCAACGTTTTGCATAGAGCATAGCGCGTGATTTGAAAGCAAGAGCGGCATACTTGGTGATGCGGTTCTTGTCGGCTGCACCCCATGAATCGGGAAGATTACTTGCGGCGAAATTAAGGTCTTCAAGAACGAGATCCCATGTTGCTTCTTCCGACGAGCGAGCCTTGTTGGGACCCTCGGGAAGCGAAGTATAAAGGATCACGCCTCCGTGACGCTTAGCAAGCTGGAAGTAGAAGAACGCACGGAAGAAACGAGCCTGAGCCTGCCAGCGGAGACGAGAAGTCTCGTTGAAGCCTGAAGCATATTTCTCCTCAAGAGCAAGGAACTGGTTGAGACGGCGTATGCAGGAATATGCATTGTCCCAGCAGCTGTAAAGACATCCGTCAGGCGACATGGGGACAGCGAGTTCAGAGTAGAGGTTAGGCTGTCCGGCACGTGCGAAGATGAATGAACCTGAATATTTCATTGTGTTGGTCATCGCCTCGGTTAATGAACCCGAGAACTGACGGTTGTCAGTGTTAAGCTGACCGTATGTACCCAGCCAGGTGTAGAATCCATTGACATACATGTTGATTGTGGATTCCGACTCAAACACCGCCGAGTCATCGACCGTTGACTTATTGTCGACGTCGTCGAGCCAATCGTTACACGAAGCGGTCGACAAAGCAACTAATGCTATCGATAAATATTTTGCTATCTTTTTCATAACTGAGAATCAATATTAGAATGAGAGGTTAACACCAAATGACATCTTGCGCTGCTGGGGATAGTAACCGTTGTTTACAGCAGGAGCCTCCGGGTCGATGTTGTAACGAGAGAGACCGCTGACAGTGAAGAGGTTGTAACCCTCAGCAAACACGCGGAGTCGGGTAATACCGGCTTTACGGGTAATCTTTTCAGGAACGGTGTAACCGACAGCAAATGATTTCATACGCAGATAGTTACCGCTCTTGTACCAGAAGGTCGAAGCGTAAGCGTCGTTGTTATTCTGGGGAGAAGCGCAGAGACGGGGGAACTCAGCGTTAGGATTCTCGGGAGTCCATGAGTTCTCTACGAGATAAACAGGAGAGTTACCATACCATTTGAAGGGAAGAGTATAGGATGTGTGGTCCATGACTCCTACCGAACCGGTAGCGGTGTACTGACCGGTGAGAGCAACATCGTGACCGAGACCCCAAGAGAAGAGGATGTCGAAGTCAAATCCGTTCCAGTCACCGAAGAGGTCGAGTGAACCGGTGTGGGTAGGCATGTTGCTTCTTCCAACGTATCCCATATCACCGTCATAAGTGATCTTACCGTCACCGTTGCGGTCTACGTAACGGATGTTACCGAGAAGCAACGAACGGGTTGTAGAGTTTTCAGGATAAGGAGCGTTGTCAATTTCTTCCTGTGTCTGGAAAAGACCGTTGGCGATGAAACCATACTTGGCACCGATCTGCTTGCCGGTGACACGCTGGTATTCAGGCAGGTTTTCTGACTCGGAAGCTATGTAGAGGTAACGACCGTAGGCATACGACCAGATGAGCTTGGCACCGTATGAGAATTTGCCGACGCGATTCTGGTGAGTGAGCGTGAGATCAAAACCTTTATAGTCATTCTTGTTTGCATTAGCAGTAGAGAAGAAGTAACCACCCATAGAAGGAGGATAAGCACCGGGGACAGTAGTCAGGATATCATACTGATACTTGTAGAATGTATCAAACTCGATACCGAGGAGACCGTTCCAAAGGGTAGCATCGAAACCGATGTTGTAGTTATCGGTCTTTGACCATGTAAGGTTGGGATTACCAAGAGCCGAAGCCGAGATGAAAGGCTGGCTTGTACCGCCGATAACAACACCCGACTTGGTCACACCCATAGTGTTACGCCACATGAAGGGGCTGAGACCTGAGGTCGCTGTCTGTCCGAAACCTCCACGAATCTTAAGCATCTGAACCCAGTCAGCGTTAAAGAATTTCTCACGGTCGATACGCCAACCGATAGATACACCGGGAAGGGTGACCCAACGCTTGTTCATACCACCGAAGAGGTAGCTACCGTCACGACGGAGTGCAAATTCAGCGAAGTAACGGTCATCGTAGTTATAATTAACACGACCGGCAAAACCGGCAACCTTTGAAGCAGAGCTCATACCGCTCACGGCAGGTAATTTTTCTTTTCCTTCAAAAGTAGTATTGGTCACGTTGTTGAGCTCATCGAGAGAGATGAATGTCAGACCGTAACCGTAAGCACCGATGTTGTTGGTCTTATAGTCACGAGTCTCGGCAAATAAGAGGGCGCTCACATTGTGGAGACCGAATGTATTATTATATGAGATAGATGTCAATGTAGTAAAAGTAGAGTTGCGTGATGCACCTTCAACAAGTGAGATATAACCGTTATTGAAGTTGTTGTAGAGGTTATATTCAAGCACGTCGACATTCTTGTTCTCAGAAGCGCCGTATTTATAAAGAAGAATCTTGGCGGGATTGCAGAGCTGCTTGGTGAACTGGAAGTTCGTATCATAGTTGGCATTGAACTTGATGTTCAGTCCCTTAAGGAAGGGGGTATCCCACTGAAGAGTCATGTTGCTGTTGAAGTTGTTGTAGTTCACGCGGTAGTAACCGTTGTCGTAGATAGAACCGAGAACCGACATGTTCATACCGTTGGAAATGTTGCCGACATAGTATTCCTTACCATCATAGGTCTGAGTCTTGGGAAGATAAGGAAGCATGCGCACCATCTGGGCACCGATATTACCGTAAGCATCGGGGTTAGCCGAGTAGTAGGGATTGTCCTGATTCTGGAGACGACCTGAAACACCGAGAGAGAACTTGAGACCGTAAGCGATATCGGCATCAATGTTAGAACGGAGATTCCAACGGTCGAAGCCGAACTTGTCGACATTACCGTCCTCTTTAAGGTAGCTGATAGCGGCAAAGAATTTCACACGATCATTACCACCCTCTGCTGAAATGTTGTGAGCGGTACGGAAACCTGTACCGAACACTTCCTTGTACCAGTTGGTGTTGCCCCAACCGTTGCGACCGGCGATCATGTCGCGCACGTTATCTTCAGAGAAGATGGGATCGAGACCATCCATCTGGAGACCGCGGTTATACCAGTAGGCATATCCGGGACCGTCAAGCCATTCCTGAGTCTCAGCATTCTGAGAGAAACCGACTGTACCGGTATAAGATATTTTAGTTTTTTCGCTCTTACCGCGCTTGGTGGTAACGATGATAACACCGTTGGCATCAAGACCGTAGATAGCTACAGAAGCTGCGTCCTTAAGAACCGACACCTGATCGATTTCATTGGGATCGAGCTGGTTGAAGTCAGCTGATGTACGCTTCACACCGTCGATAACGTAGATGATACCCGACATACCGCGGAGATACAGTGTAGCGTCATCGGCACCGGGCTGACCTGAAGTCTGCTTAGATGCGATACCGGCAACACGTGAACCGACGATGTTAGATACCGACATGGTGGGAACATTGAGAAGTTCCTTACCGGAAACGGTAGAAACGGCACCTGTCACAGTACCACGCTTCTGCACACCGTAACCTACGGCTACGACTTCGTCGAGCATGGTGCCTTCATTCTGCATGATCACATCAATATGAGTGCGACCATTAACTTTTACTTCCTGCTGCTGCATGCCCACATAGCGGAACACGAGAACAGCATTAGGACTTGCTTTGATGGAGAAATTACCGTCGATGTCGGTGGAAACTCCGCCATTAGATCCTTTTACCAAGACTGTCACTCCGGGGAGGGGTTCATCTGTGGTATCAGTTACCGTACCGGTAATGAGAGACTGAGCGTAAGCTGCGACAGAGCTTATACACAGAAGCATCACCCACACGGTCAGTCGCTTAAGCATCGTCAAGCCGGCTGAATTAGTTTGCTTTCCCATTTAATAAATAATGTTTTGATAATAAATATGGTTAATTGTTTTTGTGTGTCTGTTATACCGTGTAGGCATAATGGCAAACGTCATTATTACAGATTTGGTACATCAGACACACAAATTTAAGTTATTTTTTTAGATATAGAGCAACTTTTTCTAAAAATTTTAAAAAATCACAAAAAAAATTGCAATCAGAGAGTCTCAAGAATCTGCCAGCACTGGTAGAGACCTCGTGGAACATGGAAGCATCCTTTCCACTTACCGCCCTTCAGAGAGAGGAGCACCTCGCCGCGACGGTTGAGGTAACCAAACCACTCGGGATGCTCGGGATCCTTAAAGTGAGTCCAAACGTAATCGTGTACACGGTTGAACCACTCGAGACAGCGCTCGTCGCCGGTGAGCTGATAGCCCTTGAGCATAGTGATGAGAGTCTCGATGTGTACCCACCAGAGTTTCTGATCCCACTCAAGTTCCTGAGTCGGATAACCCTTGAGATCCATAAAATAGAAGATTCCGCCAAACTCTTTATCCCAGCCGTATTCAGCCATGAGGAGCGCGGTATCTTTAGCCTTTTCGATAAGTTCGGGACGGTTGAGACGCTTGCCGAGGTCCATGAGGAACCACATCGACTCGATCGAATGACCGGGATTCATGTGACGACCGTCCATCGAGTCAACAAGCTGTCCGTCGACGCCGATGTTCTCGACTACGATGCCGCCAAGCTCGGGGCGGATGAACTCGAGAGTAGTATTGATCGACTCCTCAATAGCCTTGTTGAGATAATCGGGGTCAATCAGCGGCTCAATCTCAAGCGCAAGATTGCACAGGATCATGGGGAGTGCAAAATTCTTCATCGGACGGGTGCCTGGGTGCATTTTGTTCCATTTTCCCTTGGGATTGTCAACCTTGGAAAGGATAATGTCAAATGTCTTTTTTGCTATATCGGCATATTCCTGATTTCCGGTAGCAATAGCAAGCTGACCGAATGCCATCGTTGCAAACGTATAGCTGAAAATGTTATAGGGATCTACTATCGGTTCGCCTTCGCGTGTAACCGAAAAATACCAGTTGAGATTACCGTCGTGACCATACTTTTTAAGGAACTCGGCGCCCTGAATAGCGCAATCGAGCCACTCCTGACGTTTCTCTACTTTATTATAAAGCATAGAGAACAGCCACACTTCGCGTCCCTGCATCCAGATAAATTTGTCTGTATCAAAAACGCTACCGTCACGATTAAGACAGGTAAAATACCCTCCGAACTCTTTGTCCTGCGAGTTTTCGAGCCAGAAAGGAAGAACCGAGTCCAGAAGTTCGTCCTTATACTGCTTGGCAAGCTGTTTAAAGTTTGTCATGTGATAAAAATTATATTGGTTTATTCTTGTTTGATTAGGTATATATGTATTGGTATGTAATAAATTGGTCTATTTTGAAGATTTATACCATAATAATGTGAGCCCCATGTACCATGTTGGATTATCATGATTAGCGGGAAATAGGAGCCCGGCGACATTGCGGAGTCAAATAAACCGTGACAAATAATCAATACCCTTCTGTGACGCCGTTCACACGGCAAGGTTGATTCTTTTTGTACAACTCCGTATAGACGCGGGCTCCATATCTGGTCTACATATTATACTTTCTTGTTCAATTTATCAGCAGTTTCCTGAATATCTTCTTTATACCAGAACTTCTCAATCTCCTCGAGCGACTTGCCTGTTGTATCGGGGACACGCTTCCACATTATCCACATATAGGGGAGACAGCAGAAAGCAAAGAACAGGAATGTTCCAGCTGGAGTAAGTGTCTCGAGCATCCAGGGAGTTAGCTGACCGATGAGGAATGTAGCGATCCAGAGTGCCAGACCGGCAACCGACATAGCGACACCGCGCACTGCAAGAGGATACATCTCGCTGAGAATTACAAATATCACAGCACATATAGAACCGGCACAGCACACAATATATCCGATGAAGAACACCAGCAACCAGATACTGCTGATAGCCATAGCTTCATGCCACTGGAAATAAGCGGCGATAAGAAGCAGGGTGATGATCATGCCTGAAACGCCGTAATAAACCAGTGCCTTGCGACCTACGCGGTCAATGAGGAACATGGCGACAATAGTAGTCAGCGTGTTGGCGGCACCGACGAGCACCTGATAGAAGAATGCGTCGCCCTGACCGAGACCGGCATCGCGGAAGATGTCGGGACCATAGTAGAGGACGGCGTTGACACCCATGAACTGACCGAGCATTGCGATACAAACGCCAATAATGACTGCCGTGCGGATGCCGGGACGGAGAAGCGCGGCGTAGCCGGCATTGGTCGACTCCTGGCTAACCTTGAGCGTGTCAGCTATCTGATGCTTGATTTCAGAAGCCTGCACATAAATCTTGCCGAAGATGCCCTCGGCACGGTTGATACGTCCGCGAAGCACGAGCCAACGCGGTGACTCCGGAATAAAGAGGACGGCAATTAAAAAAATAAGTGACGGAACAACACCCACACCGAGCATGCCACGCCACCATTCATCTACAAATACATACTGCATCCAGCCGCTGACCGCAGGTGCGCTCTCGGCATAGTGCAACAGATAATAATTAGAAACATACGCTCCGACAACGCCGATCGTGACAGCGAGCTGGTAGAGAGAAACGAGCATACCGCGCTGCTTGGCGACTGATATCTCAGAGATATACATCGGACAGACGATTGAAGCGACACCGATACCCATACCGCCGATGAGACGGAAGATTACAAGCATCACAAACGAGGGAGCAACCGCACACCCCACCATAGAAAGAGCAAAGAGCGTTGCCGAGGTAACCATTGTGTTCTTACGACCGAAATAGTCGCTCAACGTGCCTCCGAGCAGAACGCCGAAGATGGCGCCGAGGAGTGCCGAGCTAACAAACCATCCCTTCATCAAGGCGTCAAGACCATACTGAATCCTGACCTGGTCGACAGTTCCGGAAATGACGGCTTCGTCATATCCAAACAGGAATCCGCCGAGAGCGGCGATAATCGAAAGCAGCAATACGTAGCCGAATCGATATTCTTTCTGTTCCATAATCTGTTTTTATTGTTAAAAAATAATTGGTTTATCAGTTGTTACGTGAGGAAACTACCGACTGACATTTCATTCAGACAACCCGGGGACACACCCTACGAGTGCGTCCCCGGCTGTTGAAATATCATCGGTTACACCATATCGAAATATTCACGATAACGGTTATAGAGGTTTCCTGCCTGTGCGTAAGCCGACTGCGGACTCATAAAGTGAGAGAACTCAAAGGTAATAGCCTTGTCATAGCCGGCACGTTTTGCCGCCTCAAGTTTCATGCGCAGTTTGTCAAACTTGATGGGGAGGAACTTAATGGGCATGTCGCGGTCAAAAGACTCGGCATTGGTCCAGCACTGCATGCCGTACTTGTCAGCCATCTTCTTATTGACTTCAAAGAAAGCGTCAAGCTCATCATAATCGATGTGACCGTCCTGGAATGCGCATGCATCTACGACATCGTGGATACCGTCAAAGATTTCGCTCCACTCTCTCTCGTGTTCTTCGACCGAGACGCCATCAGCTTTAGACAGCGAACCTGACGCAGCCATGACAGCCTTCTTACCGTCAATCCATGGAGAGATAAACGTAGGCAGACCTCCTGACACATCCTTACACTGCTTACCCATAGCATGGAAAGAGTCGATAGCGCCCTTGGTCGCACGGCTTATCTCGCCGCTTATATACCATCCGCCAAAACTGGGATGGTGCTGACCGTAATTTTCCCAGACTTCGTCGATTACGTACTTGTTATCCTCAACCTCCCAGGTCATGTCACCGGTGTCCCAGTATTTACCCGAGTCATAGAGACCGAAGTAGAATTTCATGCCGTGCTTGTCAGCAAGACGCAGGAACATATCAAGAAGGTCTTTCGAAGGCTTATAGCATCCTTTACCCATCAGATAGGGAGAGGGGAAGGTTATAAATTTACGATATCCCGAACGGATCATGATGACGGTGTCGATTCCGATGGCTTTCATGTGCTGAAAGTCCTGATCCCACTCAGCTTCGCCCCAGTTCTGATGAGGTATATCATGAGATATCTCATCAAGGAACGTACCGGTAATCGGAAGCCCTTCGTTCTTGATCAGTAAATCGCCGGCATTTTCCGGCATTATGATCTTGGACGGATTGGTCACAAGCTTCTTGGAAGCTGCTTCAGCGGCAGGCATGGCTACCGCGGCGGCACCAAGCATCGCAAGATTTTTCAGAAATTGTCTGCGGTCAGTCATTTTATTATTAAGGTTGTATATATTAATGTGTATTATTAATAAATTTATAATCTAATTGATTATAACGCAAATAATCACGTTTGCAGCATAATCTTGCCGCAAATATAATCATTTTTTCAATAATTACACGGTATTTTACAAAAATAATTTAAAAATCAAAGGCAGTATATCTTACTTTTTAGCAGAAGTGTTCATATTTTCAAAAATGCGGCTGCGTGCAAGCATGCATGCACCCACCATTCCTGCCTTATCTTTAAGCCGCGAGAGCGAAACGTTGGTGTCTCGGTTTACAAGATTCAGAGAGTACTTTCTGATCGCAGTGCGTATGGGCTGCACGATGTAATCTCCCACCTGAGAGAGAACACCTCCGACAATCACCTCTTCGGGATTGAAAATATTGATCAGACCGGCTATATGGCGTCCGAGTTTAAATCCAACCTCCTCCACAAGGTCTATACAGAGCACATCCTCGCGGTTGACAGCATCGATAATCTGATTCAGACCGATGCCCTCAGGATTTTTGATAATGTCTTTGGCGAGAAGCGATGCCTCTCCACGGTTGACGCGCTCTACCAGCTTACGGCAGATAGCCTTGCCCGATGCCTCGGTTTCAAGACAACCTTTTTTTCCGCAGTGGCATATCTCCTCATTATCATAAGTGGGATAATGACCGAACTCACCGGCAAACCCTGAGTTTCCGGAATAAATCTTACCATCGATGATGATGCCAAGACCGAGTCCCCATGACAGATTGATAAAGATTACATTTTTCTTGGTCGTGATGTTGCCACAGAGATATTCACCGTAAGTCATTGCACGGCTGTCATTATCGACTGTAACCTCGTAACCGATTTTGTCGCCGATGATCTGCGACAGAGGCTCTTCGCCAAAGTTAAACCAGCTGTAGCTGTAACCAAGTTCGGGATTGACACGCCCCGACACATTGACATTCACATTAAGAATACGTTCAGGATCGATACCTAAAGAACCGATAAAATCAGTGATCAGCTTGCACAACTGTTCAAGACCTTCAGCACTATTTGTAATGTGATGCTCTACTTCCATGTGATATTCGATCATCTCACCGTTGAAATTCATCAGACCGATGTTGACCGAACCAAGATTAAGGTCTACTCCGATAAAATAACCCGACTCGGGATTAAGTCCATAAAGATGCGGATGGCGACCCTCGGTCGTCTCAAGTTTTCCATAAGTGTTAATAACCCCCGCGGTACACATTTCTTCAATAAGTTTTGTCACAGTAGGAATACTAAT
The DNA here is from genome assembly GCA_964442005.1 of uncultured Bacteroides sp. Taxonomy (GTDB): domain Bacteria; phylum Bacteroidota; class Bacteroidia; order Bacteroidales; family Muribaculaceae; genus JAAVFS01. The sequence continues at coordinate 34,037 of CAYTWG010000012.1, forward strand.
GTCGAGGGCTCTTGATAATTCAGAAATTGTTGAGTTGCCGTTGTAAATGTAGTAGTTGATGATTCGTTTCTTCAACATAGCATTTTTACTACCGGCCTCAATAGCTTTTAGTAGTTCATGAGTCATGGCAATAATATATATTGGTTTATTCGCGGCAAAGATAAGTAATATAATTTAAATTTTCAGCAAAATATAATAAAAAAACTTTGTAACCATCAAAGAATTTATAAAAAATACGGTATATTTGCAGAAAAATTGGCTTTTTATAGCAGATTTCAAGCCGGTCACATTTAATAATCGCCTAAATATGTGACTTATACCGGCGTTAGCAGATATCGGCTGAAAAAGATTTTACTCTCATTTGTGAACATGAATACATCCATTATCTCACGTTTAGCTACAATCAGTGTCTGCTTCCTTGCCGGAGCACTGTTTCAATTATCGGCAACCGTAAAAACGGGCTCGATATTCTCTGACAACATGCTGTTACAGCAGAACGCCACCGTGAGATTCCACGGCACAGCCGCGCCCCACTCCCCGGTAACGGTTGCCACGCAATGGTCACATGATAAGCTCAAGACTAAGGCTGATGATAACGGCGTCTGGGAAGTCAATCTACCCACTCCGTCATACGGCGGTCCTTACACCATCATGATATCTGACCGCGACGGGACGCTGACACTTCACGACGTGATGATAGGCGACGTGTGGGTGTGTGCCGGACAATCCAATATGGAGATGCCCGTAAAGGGTTATCCGGGACAGTTTGCACGAGGGGGAGCCTCTCATATCAACCACGCACGCCCCGACCGCACGATACGGCTCTACCACCAGCCGGTTGCAATATCGACTACTCCTGTCGACACAATTCCGTCTACCTCCTGGACAAAAACGACTCCGGCAACCGTTGCCGAGTTCAGCATGATAGGTTACACGTTCGGAGACTTTCTAAACGGATACCTCGACATACCGGTAGGACTCATACATTGCAATTGGGAAACCACCAACATCCAGGCATGGATGTCGCGCCCCACTCTTGAAAACAAATTTCCCGAAGTGAAACTACCGGCTTTAAACGACAGTGTGTTTGAGCTTGCCAACATTGTACCGACACTTACATACAACGCGATGGTCAATCCCTGGAAAGGATTTCCGGTCAAAGGCGTCATCTGGTATCAGGGTGAATCCAACACCACCGAACCCGATCGCTATAAAAAACTGTTCCCGGCTATGGTCAACGACTGGAAACAGATTTTTATCACCGATCCGCTGCCATTTTATTACGTACAGCTCGCCCCATACCGTGCTGAAAACCCCAAAGGCACCCTTATGGCAGGACTACGCAAGGCTCAGAGCGAAATACTCTATGAGATGCCTGACGTCGGTATGATTACAATCGGTGACTACGGCGACAGCCTGTTTATCCATCCACCTTACAAAGTTCCCGTAGGTGAACGTCTCGCCTGCCTTGCATTACAGAAATCCTACGGCATCGACGGACTTCGCGCCGAACCGCCGGTAGCTCACCGTGCCACAGTCAGCCCGGCTGACCCATGTAAAATAATCGTGGAGTGGGATTTCATTCCCGACGGACTCGCTCCGCTTTACACGCGGCTCGGAGAATTTGAGGTAGTGGATTCCGATGGAAACATCTATCCGGCATACGGGGAAGTGTTCTACCCCGACAACTCTACCGTGACCGTCACCGGTCCGATAGAAAACCCGGTTGAGGTCAGATACGGCTACCATAATCTATACCGCAGCTCGCTTTTCAGCAACTCGGGGCTGCCTGCATCGCCCTTCCTGCTTAAAGTACAATAAAACAGTCGATACATTTAATATATAACCCACAATTATAACACAATGAACTTAAGGCATACAGTCAAGGCAATAACACTTGCTGCGATCTTCTCGGAAATGTCATTAACGGTTGCTGAGGCTAAAGTAACTCCGGCACCGATTTTCTCTGACAACATGGTGCTACAGCAGAATGCCGTAGTGAAATTTCACGGCAATGCAACCCCTGACTCCCGTATGACAATTACAGTCAGCTGGAACTCAAAGAATAAAATCAAGACCTTGGCAGATGATACCGGTGCATGGAGCGTCGAACTCAATACGCCGGCATACGGAGGTCCGTTTGAAATTGCAGTTACTGACAACGACGGAACTGTCACCCTCAAAAACATACTTATTGGTGATGTTTGGGTATGCGGCGGACAGTCCAATATGGAGATGCCTGTAAAGGGATTCCGCGGACAACCGGCTCACGGCACTCACGACCTTATTATGTCGGCAAAAAGCGACCGGCAGTTACGACTTTTTAAACAGGAACGCGTCTGGTCGACCACGCCGCTTGACAGCGCCAAAGGCACCTGGACCGAATTGACTCCCAACACAGTAGGAGATTTCAGCGTTGTCGGTTACGTATTCGGCGACTATATTCAGAACGTGCTTGACATCCCTGTCGGACTGATACAATGCTGTTGGAGTAATTCAAAGATTGAAGCATGGATGGCGGAGGAGACTTTCCGCTCGCAATTCCCCGATATTGAACTCCCGACAGTAGATCAGACAAAATTCGGTTGGCTTGAAGGCACCCCTACCCTGCTCTACAACGGCATGGTTAACGCCTGGGACGGTTTCCCTGTCAAGGGTGCCGTGTGGTATCAGGGGGAAGCTAACAATCACTCGCCCGAACTTTACAAACAGCTCTTCCCCGCTATGGTCGATGACTGGCAGAAAATATTCCGAAATGACTCTATGCCATTCTATTACGTGCAGCTCGCACCATTCAAAGCCGAGGGTTGCCAACTGACCAACTACGCCGAGTTCCGACAGGCACAAGCCGAAATGCTGTCCACAATGCCCAACATAGGAATGGCAACTATAGGTGACTGCGGTGACAGCATCTTCATCCACCCCCCGAAAAAAGTCCCCGTAGGCAAACGCCTCGCATATCTCGCTCTGGACGGAACCTATGGCAGAAAATGTTCCAACGCCCGCCCGCCGGTAATCGATAAAGTGACCTACAATCCCGACGACAACTCGATAATTCTCGAGTGGACTAACGCTGCCGACGGGCTGACTCCGACACGCTGCGATCTTCCTGGATTCGAAATTGTCGATGCGTTTGGAGAAGTCTATGATGCCAAGGCTCAGGTATATGCCGACAACAAGGTGCGCGTTATCAGTCCGGTGAAAAATCCGGTAGAAGTACGATATGGTTTCCATAATTACTACGAAAGCTCGCTGTTCAACAACGTAGGCTTACCGGCATCACCGTTCAGGATGGCTATTCCCAAAGGGAAAAAGCCTGCAATCATGTGGTTTGACTCGTCGGCAAACATTAAGCGTTTCAGCAATTCCGACTCAATCGACTATTATATTGACAAAATAGCCGACCTCGGCTTTACACATGCCGTGGTTTGCATCCGCCCTATCTCTGGGTACCTTCTGTATGACTCGGAACTGGCTCCAAAATTTCGCGGTAAAAACGATGACATAGACGTAAACTTCGACTACCTCGGCAAATTTATTGAGGCAGGTCACCGCCGCGGTCTCACCGTGCTCGCGTCAATGAACACATTCTGCGCCGGACATAACTACCTCAACAAAGGTCTCGTTTATGAGGGACATCCCGAGTGGACAAGCATAGTACTCGACGTTGACCGTGGACTAATACCTATCACCGAGCAGAAAAATAAATACGGTGCCATGATCAACCCGGTCAATCCTGAGTATCAGGAATACATCCTATCGGTAATGAAAGAGATCCTGACCAAATATCCCGAGGTTGACGGGCTTATGCTCGATCGTGTGCGTTACGACGGCATAACCGCTGACTTCTCAGACCTTTCCCGTAAAGAATTTGAGAAATACATCGGTGAGAAAGTGCGTAAATTTCCCGATGATATTCTGTCTCTAAAGAAGGTCGGTGATAACGGGCGATTTGAGGTCGTTCCCGGGAAACACTACAAAAAATGGATTGAATGGCGTACCAAAACCATAACCGACTTCATGGCTCGCGCCCGCGATGAAGTAAAATCAGTGCGCCCCGAGGCAATATTCTCGACATACACAGGAGCATGGTATCCTTCTTACTACGAAGTTGGTGTAAACTTCGCGTCAAAGGATTACGATCCGTCACAAGACTATGACTGGGCTACTCCCGAATACAAAAACTACGGCTACGCCGAACTTCTCGACTTATATACCACCGGCAACTACTATCCCGACATCACGATTGCCGAAAACAACGCACACAACAATATTGTGTGGAACGAGACCGACAGCAAGGGACACCGCGGTTCATGGTACTGTGTCGAGGGGTCCTGCCAGCGTCTGAGAGGTATTCTCGGCAACAACGACGTGCTTGGCGGTATTCTCGTCGACCAATTCTACAATGATCGTGACCGACTCTCCCGTGCCATCGAAATGAATCTCTATGCATCTGACGGTCTCATGGTATTTGATATAGTCCATATTATTGAAAAAAATCTGTGGAAAGAGGTTGAAAACGGCATGAGAGCCGGCGGTAATATCCGTTAACCCGGAGCTTGCAACCCGTCAGACTACCAGAAAAATAGTAACTAATTTATCACACAACTATATGAAACTATCTCTCAAAGCTTTAACGGCAGCCTTGCTTCTGTCATCAATACCGGCATCAGCTGCAGTTGCCGACTATAATGTCATACCACTACCTAAAAAGGTCACATTGTTTAAGCCGGCAAGTCCCAATAGCGAAATATATATAACTACCAAGGGAAAACAGTCAAAAAAGGAGAAGGAGGCTGCTGCCCTCCTTATGGGTGCACTTAATGCAAAACCGTTTATCCTCGGCGGAAAAGTCAAGATTGAAGCGTCCAAAAATCTAAAGAAAGAAGCGGAATTTCTAAAAAACTATCTTAAAGTAGACACTTATGCAAAGAGCTCGGGAAAAATCGTGCTCCGCACTACTTTAAAAGACGAAAATCCTGAAGCATACTCAATTTTCGTAACCGATAAGGAAATCATCATTGACGGCGCCTCGCCAGCCGGCGTTTTTTACGGTATGCAGACTCTGCGTAAGTCAATGCCAGCCGACCTAAGCGAACCGGTGACATTTCCTGCCGGTGAAATAGATGACGCTCCGCGATTCAGCTACCGCGGTACTCATCTCGACGTGGCACGCCACTTCTTCAATGCCGACGAGGTTAAGAAATTCATCGACATCATATCTCTTCATAACGTCAATACCTTTCACTGGCATCTTACCGATGACCAGGGTTGGCGCATAGAAATCAAGAAATATCCCCGCCTGACTGAGGTTGGTTCATACCGTCCCGGATCAGTGATAGGTCGAACGGGCACTGACTACGACTCAATTCCCGTATTTGGATTTTACACTCAGGACGAGATACGTGACATCATTAAATACGCCGCTGACCGTCACATCACAGTCATTCCTGAAATCGACCTGCCATCCCACATGATGGCGGCTCTCGCTTCCTACCCCGAACTCGGTTGCACGGGTGGTCCCTACGATGTCTGGAAAAACTGGGGTGTCGAGGACAATGTGCTCTGTCCGGGAAAAGACCACACCATGGAATTTATCGCTGACGTTCTGAACGAAGTGATGGACATTTTCCCCGCTCCGTTTATCCACATAGGCGGCGATGAGTGCCCCAAGACCCAGTGGAAGAAATGTCCCGACTGCCAGGCTCGTATAAAAGAACTTGGTATCAAAGCTACCGACAAGGCATCAGCCGAGGACCTTCTGCAGGGATACGTGACTAAATTTGCCGCTGACGTCGCCGCTAAACATGGCAAGTCGGTCATCGGATGGGATGAGATTCTTGAGTGTGACGTTCCGGGCGATGCAGTCATCATGTCATGGCGCGGTGTCAACGGAGCTGTGGATGGAACCGCACGTGGTCATCGCGTTATACTGACGCCCAATACCCATCTATATTTTGACTTCTATCAGAGCAAAGACATTCAGCACGAACCGTTTGCAATTGGCGGACTCTGTCCTGTCGACCGTGTTTACTCGTTTGAGCCGATATCGCCCGACATGACTCCTGAACAGCAGAAACTCGTGCTCGGCGCACAGTCCAATCTTTGGACCGAATATGTCAAGACTTTTGACCATGTTCAGTACATGGAGCTACCTCGTCTCGCAGCACTCTGCGAGGTACAGTGGACCGAGCCTGAGAAGAAAGATTTTCAATCATTCAAGGATCGTATTCCTGCATTATTTGCTCTATACGACCGGCTCGGATATAATTATGCCAAGCATCTCAGTGATGTAGCCGTCGACTACTCGGTCGATCATCAGCGCCGCGCTCTCAAAGTCGACTGCTCGACTATCAAAGGCAACGAAATACGCTACACCCTCGACGGTAATGACCCGACAGAACAGTCACAACTATACACCACTCCTCTGTATCTAAACCGCGATTGCGTCATCAAGACGGTATCGTTCCACAACGGTAAGCCCGGACAGGTTATATGTGACACACTCCATATCGCCAAGTCCACATTTGCCGATTGCGAACTCGCCGAAATGCCCTGGACCAACTACACATTTGCCGGAGCACAGACTCTTGTTGACGGTCTGACAGGTACGGGTAACTACCGCACAGGGCGCTGGCTGGGATTCTACGGCATCCCCTGCGACGCCACTATCTCGTTCCAGGAACCCAGAGAAATCTCAGAAGTAGATTTCAACTGCTGCATCTTCTCATGTGACGGCGTGCTTGACTCCCGCGGTGTGGAAGTCTACACATCTGATAACGGCACTGACTACACGCTCGTAGCCTCGGAGGATTATCCTGAAATGGATCCCTCGATGGAATTTGGAGTTTCATCCCATTCGATTACGTTTGACCCGGTCGAAGCAAAATCTGTACGTGTCGTCATAAAACCCGAAGTGATAATTCCGTCATGGCATGCGCTCGGCAACGGTAAAATCAAGGGATTTCTGTTTGTAGACGAAATATCAGTCAAATAATTTACAGAATCAACAATTTCACTAATGAAACATTTTCTGCGCTTTCTAAAAGCGATAGGTACCCACTCGATCATAGCCGCCGCTCTCCCGGCGGCTATGATTGTATCGGCAGGTAATGCCGACTACAATGTCATCCCGCTGCCCCGCTCTATAGAACTGAAACCGCTTGAAGCTCCGTTTATCCTGAATGGTAAGGTTACGGTAAAGGCACCGAAGAATCTGAAAAACGAAGCTGACTTTATACGGCAATGGCTTCCCGCTCAAGGTAATGACCGCGTCACAGGAACAGTGACGCTGTCGACAGCCCTTGAGAGCGACAATTCCGAGGCTTACCGCATAACCGTCGACAGCCTCGGCATTTCCATTGACGGAGCATCACCTGCCGGTGTGTTCTACGGACTTATGACGCTGCGCAAGTCTATTCCTGCCGACACCGGTGCCCCGATAATATTCCCCGCCGGAGTCATAAAAGATGCACCACGATTCAGCTATCGCGGTGCCCACCTCGACGTATCACGCCATTTCTTCAATGTCGACGAGGTAAAACAGTTTATCGACATGCTTGCCCTTCATAATCTCAATACATTTCACTGGCATCTGACTGACGACCAGGGCTGGCGCATCGAAATAAAGAAATATCCCAAACTGACACAAATAGGCTCGTATCGTCCCTGTACAATAATCGGTCGCAACGGTGACGAAGGATTCGACTCGATTCCGGTGTCGGGCTACTATACACGTAAAGAGATACGCGACGTGATTGACTACGCGACAAGCCGGCACATACAGATCATTCCGGAAATCGACCTGCCGTCACACATGATGGCGGCACTTGCCTCCTACCCCGAGCTCGGGTGTACCGGCGGTCCTTACGAAGTCCTTTGCAAATGGTGGGGCTACGAGGACGTTCTCTGCCCCGGCAAGGATTTCACAATGCAGTTTATCGATGACGTACTCAGTGAAGTCTCGGAACTTTTCCCCGCGCCGTACATCCATATAGGCGGCGACGAGTGTCCTAAGACCCGATGGAAAGAGTGTCCCCATTGTCAGGCTCGCATAAAAGAACTCGGTATTGTAGGCAACGACAGCGTCTCAGCCGAGACACTTCTTCAGGGCTATGTCACATCATTTGCCGCCGACGTGGCACGACGTCACGGTAAATCGGTTATCGGGTGGGACGAAATTCTTGACGCCGACATTCCCGGAGAGGCGATAGTAATGTCATGGCGTGGAATAGAAGGTGCCGAAAAAGGGACCGCACGTAACCACCGAGTGATCCAGACACCCAATGACTTCCTGTACTTTGACTATTATCAGTCACGCGACGTGTCGTCTGAACCCGTTGCCATAGGCGGACTCGTCACCGTTGACCGTGTATATTCCTTCGAGCCCTACACTCAGTCCATGACACCGGATCAGAAAGCGCTCGTAATGGGTCCGCAGGCTAATCTGTGGACCGAGTACATCCCGACATTCTCACATGTACAATACATGGAACTCCCGCGCCTTGCCGCGCTTTCAGAGGTGCAATGGACCAAACCGGAGAAAAAGGACTGGCGTTCATTCAAGAACCGTACCCCCCGGTTATTTGCGCTCTACGACAGTCTCGGTTATAACTATGCCCGTCACATCATGGATGTAGAAGTGGACTATCACACTGACTACGACAATCATTGCCTGATAGCCGATGTCTCAGCCTATCCCGGTGACCAAGTGCACTACACTCTTGACGGCACCACACCTACTCCACAATCGCCTATCTACAAGACCCCGCTGACGCTGTCAAGCGACTGCAACATCAACATCGCATCCTTCGCCCCCGACCAAACGCTCCGCAACATGCTCAGCGACACTCTACGGGTGTCGATGTCGACTTTCGGTCGAGTTAGTCTCGCCAATGAACCGTACGGACCGTTTGCGTTCGGAGGTGCCGAGGCGCTGACCGACGGATTGTCAGGTTCTGACAATTTTCGTGACGGACGCTGGGTCGGATTCCTCGGGAAAGCTTGTGATGCAACAATTATTCTGCCTGAACCCGAGCAGATTTCAGCGGTCTCGTTCAACACATGTATCGTATTGGCTGAGGGAGCTCTCGACTTCAGCCGGGCTGAGATTTATGGCTCAGCCGATGGTGATAACTTCATCCTGCTCGCTACAGTCGATAATCCCGAACAAGATCCGGCACAACCCAACGGACTGTCTCAGCACTTTATCCCCATCAATCCGACCGTGCTCAACGCTGTCAGAGTAGTCATTTATCCCGCTAAACGTTCCGGGCAATGGGAGCGCATCCTGTTTGTCGATGACATAAAATGCCACTGGTAAAGACTCCTGTTCCGCCGGAAATATTATAACGAAACACAACGCGAGGCGACCCTGAAAACAAGTCGCCTCGCGTTACTTTTATTATGCTATTCTGCGAAATACGTGTCCGATAAATCAGAATGCAAACTGGATGTAAAAACGAGTGGTGGCAAACTTACGGGTGAACTTATCTCCAAACCCGATTTCTACATTATCGCCGTCACCGCTACCGAGCTCTATCGGCTTGAACTTACCTGAACCCCAGCGACCTTCAACGCCAAGAGCGATGCCACGATAGCTTATGTTGGCTCCGAGGTCAAACATGTTGCAGTAAGCAAACGAAGCTTCGGTTTCTCCTCCCTCACTCATAAAGTAAGCGCCTACCGATGGCTGAAAATGGAAATATGCCGACACTCTCAACGGGCGGGCTGCTTTTCCACAATGAACAAGCGGAGCGACACTCACGTTAGGTCCGATACCGAACGCTCCTATATTGAGTGTCATTCGACCTACATTTAAGTCAAATTCGCCATTATTGCCCGACGAAGGCAGAGGATTGGTCCAGCCGCCGTCTTCATCATTATAAGGCGAGTTATATTTCGACACCATTATGTCAAACCACACAACGTCAAATCCCACCTTAACCATTCCGGCAATTGCCTTTGACGGGAAACGGTAAGTCGTTCCTTTGGAGTAGAAGAATGACCATTTACTCTTTTCTACCGCACTCCCTTCAGGGGCATTCTGTGCTATAGCATAACCGAGACGAGTGTAACGTCCGCGACCCCATATCTTTTTACTCTCAGCCTTGGCATCCATCTCGTCAAGCCGGTTGCTTACCTTAAAAAGAGCCTGCTGGAGCGAATCGATATACTGCGGATCATATTGTTGTTGCACAGTTGTCGTCTCAACAACCTCGACTTCATTGACCGAATTCTGTGCGTTCCCGGCAAAAACCGAGCTAAAAAGCACGACAGCCGATAAAATATACTTTTTCATTGCCTTATACTATATTACCTATTATCGAATCTTTTTATAATTGAATGTAACCACACCCGGATAACTATAATCATCTCCACGTTCCGAATCATATCGTGCCGCTTTGATCAATCCGTTACTTCCAAGTCGGTAGGAAATCGATACAACATCAGTAACATGTCCATCTTCCGTCATACGAAAACCCTTGAAATGCTTTTTAGGAGCGACGCCAAACCATCCTGTAACCTGGATAGGACCAATAAAAGGAATCGTAGGATCCCACTGCCCTGAAGTATTTTCAGCATCGCAGTATTCAAATGTGGTTGAACAACCTTCACTATCACGCCAAAGTGTCATCAGACCATCCTTCCATGTCACATGAACCTCATCGGTACCAATAAAATGCCCCTCGGAATCATATCTTATATTTTCAGTCCAGCTATCCGACTCCTCCTCGACAATTTCATATCCGGTATAATGGAATCCATCTCCATCGACACGATCCACCGGGCGGTCATACCATGAACGCTCAGTTATATGAGCTTGTATAATGTGCCCGGCAGCATCGGTCTTGATATTGCGCCATATCGTTTGCTCCGAAACATAGCGTTCTTCAAGGTCAGAATAGGGATCGGGACGATAGGTCGAATATAACTTATTATCTACTTGTGAGGGATTTTTCGACATCCCGTCATAAGTGATGGTATAGGTCTCATCCCCGGCATAATCCAAGGATATCAAACGATTGTAACTGTCGTATTCAAACTTTAAAACGCCAATCACTCCGGCGACGCGCACATCAGTCAGCAGATATTTGTCGGCAGGAGCATTTGAAGCCGGAGTGTCGTCATTAAGTGTACACGACGTGGTTGCAAGCGCGATTGCCACGCAACTTGTGTAAATTAATTTTTTTACCATTGTAGTATATATTATATTAAACAACTATTTTCAGACGTAAGGATACGTAATATTATGGAGAAACAGCGGGTGCGGAGGCATCGATGTACCCGCCGCACAGCGGTCACGCCTGGTAATGACACGGGCAAAATCCTCAAGTGAGAGCTTATGTCGTCCCACATCCACAAGCGTACCCACCACAGCGCGCACCATATTACGCAAAAAACGGTCGGCAGTTATGACAAACATATAGCGTCCGTCACCCAGCGTCTCCCACCGTGCATAAGTCACGCGACATATATTGGTTTTTGCGTCGCTGTGAAGCTTGGCAAATGAGGTGAAATCACTGACATCAAGCAACATCCCGGCGGCAACATTCATCAATTCAAAATCGAGCGTTGCAGGCACCAACAGCGAAAACTGATACAGAAACGGAGATTTTGATGTATGCACATAATAGCGGTATGTGCGTGACGTAGCGTCAAACCGTGCATGTGCGTCATCACTGACCTGAAAGAAACGACTGACCGCAATGTCGCGCCCCACTATTGAATTGACCGAACGCACGAGAGCAACCGTGTCGGCAATCGGATCCTCAATATCAAAATGAGCAAACATCATGGAGGCATTCACTCCGGTATCAGTGCGACCGGCACCGGTTATTTTTACCGGATGCCGCAGAGCTTTTGACAGAGCGTCCTCAAGTGTCGACTGGACACTCACGGCATTGGGTTGCGACTGCCAACCGTGAAACGGTGCGCCATTATAGGCAAGCTCCATAAAATATCTCATACCTCTTGATCTTGTGGAAATAGAGTTTCAGATCAGTTCTTTTCAAGATAAGTATATCCGTAAAGCCCCGAACGATAGTTGCTCAGGAATTCGCGTCCCTCCTCAGGTGATATGCGTCCCGCTTTCATCGACGCCGTGACCCAGGTCTCCACGTTACGCACGAGCTTCTTGGGGTTGAACTGCACGTAATCAAGTACCTCGGCCACAGTCTCGCCGTCAATCACCTGATCTATCTCATAGTGATCCTTATAGACACTGATGTGGACGGCATTGGTATCACCGAAGAGATTGTGCATGTCGCCGAGGATTTCCTGATAAGCTCCGACAAGGAATACTCCAAGATAATACGGCTCATTAGGCTTGACATTGTGGACAGGCAACGACGATGCAGTCCCGTGGAGTGAGATAAAGTTAGCTATTTTCCCGTCAGAGTCACACGTGATGTCCTGCAGAGTTGCCGTGTGTGTCGGTTTCTCGTCGAGACGCGAAATCGGTATGATAGGAAACACCTGGTCGATTGCCCAGGAATCAGGTAATGACTGGAAAAGCGAGAAGTTGCAGAAATACTTGTCGGGCAACATTTTTGCAATTTTCTTAAGTTCCTCCGGCGGATGCTTCATCGAACTGCTTATATCACCCATTTCTCGGGCTATAGTCCAGAACAGTTTCTCAATCATTGCGCGTGTACGTAGATCAAGCATCCCGAGACTGAACAGGTCAAGAGCCTCTTCACGTATCTGCAAAGCATCATGCCAACTCTCGAAAATGCGCTGTTGATCGAGTTTGTCCCATATATCATACAATTCCCTGACGAGCTCATGCTCTCCCTCAGCAAGCACGTCACTATCTTTCCATAGCGGCAGAGTTGTCGTCTCGAGTACCTCAAAAATCAGCACTGAGTGATGGGCAGTCAGCGAACGTCCGCTCTCGGTGATTATATTCGGCTGTTTCAGACCGTTTTTCTCACAAGCGTCGACAAGCGCATATATCGAGTCATTGGCATATTCCTGAATTGAATAGTTCATCGAACTTTCACTCGCCGAGTTACGCGTTCCGTCATAATCCACACCGAGACCACCCCCTATATCGACAAAATCGATGTCGAAGCCCATCTTTGACAACTGCACATAGAATTGCATAGCTTCACGCAGCGCGTTTTTGATACGGCGTATATTGGTTATCTGACTACCGATATGGAAATGTATGAGTTTAAGGCACTGTTTCATGTCCCGGCGCTCAAGAAAGGCTATCGCCTCAAGCAGTTCGCTCGAGTTAAGACCAAATTTCGACTGGTCGCCTCCCGATTCTTCCCATTTTCCCGAGCCGGAACTGGAAAGCTTTATACGTATCCCCACATTTGGCGTGATCTTAAGCCGCTTGGCGATGTCGGCAATCAGGACAAGTTCATTCATCTTCTCTACGACGAGGTAGATATTTCGTCCCATTTTCTGAGCGAGAAGAGCGAGCTCGATATAGTTGGCATCCTTATAACCGTTACATATAATCAACGCATTCTCGGCTATGTTGGTGGCAAGCACGGCATGAAGCTCAGGCTTCGATCCGGCTTCAAGTCCGATATTGAATTTTTTGCCATGGCTGACTATTTCCTCCACTACGGGACGCATCTGGTTGACCTTGATAGGATAGATGATAAAATTCTTTGCCTTATAGGAGTATTGCTCGGCTGCCTTTTTGAAGCAGTGTGAGATTTTCTCTACGCGATTGTCAAGGATATCAGGGAAACGAAGCAATATCGGCGACGTGATATCACGCACCTGCAACTCGTCCATAACCTCCTTCAAGTCAACGGGGGCATAACCCGCCTTAGGAATTACCGTGACGTGTCCCTTGTCATTTATTGAAAAATACTGGCGACCCCAGCCATTAATGTTATACAGCTCCGCGCTGTCATCTATACGCCATTTTCTCATCGGCTCGTACTATAATGGTTTATTTTTTAACAATGACCGCTGAGCTATACGACATCTCAACACGGTCATCGTGCAAATTTACATAATAAAACGGAATAACACATCCCGTGACAACATAAAAATACCCCTTCCCGACATCTCATTATACAAAAAATCAACGGGAAACCGACCGATGACCGGATTCCCGTTGATATAAGGTTTAAATCTTTGCGTTTTCTCAAAATCGCAGCACGACGCTGTTAAGCTTCTGCGGGAGCGATATTGATAAACTGACGACCATTCTTGCCCTGAGTAAAGACAACTGTACCGTCAATAAGCGCGTAAAGAGTGTGATCCTTACCCATGCCTACATTAAGACCTGGATGATGAACTGTACCGCGCTGACGCTTGATGATGTTGCCTGCCTTAGCGTGCTGACCGCCGAAAATCTTAACGCCGAGTCGTTTGCTTTCTGACTCACGACCGTTCTTAGAACTACCTACACCTTTTTTATGTGCCATTTCTTTAAGATTTTAGAGGGTTATGCAACTACGTCTTTAATCACTACCTGGGTGAAGTACTGGCGATGACCGTTTTTACGGCGATAGCCTTTGCGACGTTTTTTCTTGAAAACGATCACTTTTTCACCTTTCACGAGGGGACGTTTTACCTCGCAAACAACTTTTGCTCCTTCAACGGTAGGAGCGCCTACCTTAACGGCACCGTCGGCATCTACGAGGAGAACGCGATCAAACTCTACAGTATCGCCTTCCTTTTTCTCTTCGCCGAGATAGTGAACATACAAGAACTTGCCGGCTTCTGCCTTAAACTGCTGTCCTTGAATTTCTACAATTACGTACATCTGTTTTTATAATTTTACAGGTTACACCGGCGGGCGAGCTGTCTCCATTCATCGGGGCGGCTGCTTGTTCCAAGCCCGTTGCGGTAAAAATTAGCGCACAAAGGTAAGCATTTTTTATTCAGTGACAAAATCTTGCACATCTTATTTTTACAAAATCCCTCAATTTCACCTTTTTTATCTTAAAATATGAGCGGCCGACAGATATCCTACAAAAACAAAACCGCCTAATCGACACCCCTCACGATATTTTATGCAAACAGGTGTTAAAATTTTATATTATCGAAATAATTCCTTAATTTTGCAAAAGCATAAAAAGAGAAATCGCCACCGACATGACGGCGATTCCCATAATTAGATTGATTTTAAACTATTTAATTGATTTAAATTTATAATATTATGTCAAAGGTAACAGTTGTAGGCGCCGGTAACGTAGGCGCAACTTGTGCCAATGTATTGGTAACTACCCAGATTGCTGATGAAGTAGTTCTTATCGACATCAAA
>CAYTWG010000013.1:0-46057 GCA_964442005.1 uncultured Bacteroides sp.
AAGAAAGTGCTTGTAAAGATTCTCGGCAACGGTTCTTTGACCCGTGCAATCGAGGGGTGGAGGCACTCAATACCGGTCTGTATGCGCGGTGTGACATCCCAGAACAGATTCACTGCATAGTAGTTACCATAGCGGTAATCGGTAGGCTGGGGTTTATACTTAGAAAAATAACGCGCATATCCGTAGACTGCACAGGCATATATATTATGGCGGAAATTATATTTCAGACCGGCAGCAACCCCCATGGCATAAGGTGCATACATGCGACCGGGAGTTGTTGATTCAAGCAGGTCATAGTTGCCTATTGAAAGATCATTTATACGGCTCGAGTATCCCTGACCGGTATTGGCTTCTACGTAGATTGCCAACGGATTTACGGGACGGATTATGCTGCTGAGCTGTACGCTCCATCCCATCTCGGTGCGTGAGCAACGTTTCACAAGGTCTCGATAGGGTAGTGTGCGCAGCATTCCCGCAATCCTTATATGTTGCTGATCCGACCACTCGTATTGACCGTATGCCACGACATCGGGCAGCCAGTCATCAAGTCGTTTTACCTTTGTCCCGTCAGCATCAATCTGGCTTGAGGGCATTTCAAGCGAGGCAGCCATCGACAGCCCGTGTTTGAACGAGTGCATCCATCTTACGAGCATTGCCGTGCGGCTCGATTTTCCGTTTGGACCGGCGCCATCTATAGTAGGAACCTCTGCGGCAGGATCGCTGAACGTCGATGATGCATAACCTACCGTCCAGTCCTGCATGGTCACGTAAGCCTTTTTAAGTTTGAAGCCCACGTTTCCCGTGCCAGAGAAATCACATTGGATGTAGGCATTGAAATTCTTGACTATGCTGTTACGGCCGATAACCCGCATGAATATCGACGTTCCACCCGGAGTGCCGCCGAGCCGGCGCCGTTGCTCATTGCTGGACGGCACGGGTATCAGATAGGGTGAGAATCCGTTTGCATCTATTGCACCATCAAAGTCTGACCAACCTCTCATTCTGACAGCACCACCGACACCCAAGGCAAGCGTGGCATCTTTGCTCATCATGAGAAAATAAGGTGCCAGAGGGTCCTGAAAATGACGGAACTGGTCGACATAGAACATGTTGATCAGGCTATCGATAGAGTCCTGCGAGGCTGTCGGCTCGTCAGAATTACCTATCATGACAATTTTATGCCGGTCCTTTAATTGATTGTCTCTGATTGTCTCTGGGATTGCCGATGACATGTCGGTAGACACTCCATTGGCAGCCGTAACGCTGAGCGCGAAACCCAGTAACGGCGCGATTGAAATAATCCTTCTCATAAATAAATAGTATGTTTCAATTAAAACGCTTACTCTGTTAATAAAGTTTAATGTCGCGTATATAAAAACGGTAAAATTGAAAAATAGCGGTGGTTTCGCTTTTAAACCGCGATGCCACCGCCTGAATAATTTCCAAAATTCGTTAAACGCTACTCCTGATGAGACTTCACAAGCAGTTCGCCAAACTCGGCGACCGTCTTAGCCGTCACAGGCGGTTGCGGGTCAGACGAGAGTGCTGTTTCAAGAGTCGTTTCGCCCGACAGGACAAGCACCCCGAGCGCTCCGGCATTACGTGCTGTCGCAACGTCGGTATAGATACGGTCACCGCACATTGCGACCTCATCGGGTAGCAATCCGCGTTTCTCCATGATGCATCGGAGCATGTCGGGATTAGGCTTACCTATCACGATGTCGGGACGTCGACCTGTTGCATGATAGATACATTCACACATCGACCCGCAGTCAACGAGTATCACCTCCTTATCCGTGGGGCACACACGGTCGGGATTGGTAGCGATGTAGGTTATTCCCTGTGAAGCCCACCATGCGGCACGGCAGAGACGGTCATAGGTCAGTGTCATGTCAAACGCTACAACAAGCAGGTCGGGGCGGTCGGCGGGATCATCGGCTGCCATCTCAAATCCGGCTGCTTCAAACTCGGCAATCATGCTCGACGTGCCGAGGACAAACAACCGCTTAGCCTCGGGGTGATGTATCTTTATGTAATCGATCGTAGCGACGGCCGTGGTGTAGACCTCGTCGGGGGTTGCCTCGATACCGAGTCCTTTGAGTTTCTTTATATAGTCATTGATACTCTTTGTCGGGTTGTTGGTCAGAAACGAGTATCTGATGCCGGCATTTCGGAGAGTCTCAAGGAAATCCTTAGTCCAGGGGAAAAGATTGCTCCCGAGATA
Source organism: uncultured Bacteroides sp. (assembly GCA_964442005.1). Classification (GTDB taxonomy): domain Bacteria; phylum Bacteroidota; class Bacteroidia; order Bacteroidales; family Muribaculaceae; genus JAAVFS01. The sequence goes on from CAYTWG010000013.1 coordinate 2,225, forward strand.
AATCGTTCCGTCCATGTCGAGTGCAACATGCTTTATGCGTTTGCATGCTGCCATCAGTTCCTCTTCGCTCATAGGCGACATGTATTTGTCTATCGTGGGTTTCATTTATTTCGGCTATTATAATTTTATTTGTCGTCATATTTTATTGAAGCAGCTCGCTCATATCCGTCGCGGGGTGCTTTCCACATTGTCAGTAGCACAATCATACCGATAACTGCAACCACGATGATCGTGGCAAACACCGCGCTCCAGCCATACCAGTCAGCAACATAACCTACAAGCAGACCTGACAATCCGGAGCCGATATATCCGAGGATGCCGGCAAGACCGTTAGCACGCGCTGATGCCTCTTTGGTTGCCTGATTACCAAGTGCGATACCGATAAGAGCCTGTGGACCATAGATAAAGAATCCGGCACCGACGAGCACAAGAGCTGTGACGGTCAGTGTCGTTGCGGAAGGAAGGAAATAGAAAATAGTCATAAATACAGCAGCACCAAGCATGCACACGACACACATTCGGTGACCTTTACCCTTAAAGAAATGGTCAGTAACCCAACCGGCAAACAAAGTTCCTACGATACCGGCGATTTCAAATGCGGCAACCGTCCATCCCGCGCTCTCTATCGATAGTCCGCGGCTCTCGCTGAGAAATTTTGGACCCCAGTCAAGAATACCCATTCTGACAATGTAGACAAACAGATTGGCAATACAGAATGTCCAGACCCAGCGGTTTTTCCATACCATTACCGACTCAAATTTCTTTCTTGCCTTAGGATCAGCTGTCCCCTTATAGCTGCCGAGACCGGTGTCGGGAAGGTCGGGGAGACCGGCATCTTTAGGTTCATCACGCAGTCCGACAAAAATAAATATCGCTCCGGCTACAGCTATACATGCCGGTATCCAGAAACACCATTTCCATGCACCTATGTGTGAGGCGTAAGCAAGCACCTGCGTAGGCAGGTCCTCGGCGCTCACCCCGCTTGCTGTCAGATTGGCGGCAAGGGCATCCTTGACTGATTGGTCAGAGGAGAGATCTGTACCCAAAGTCCCCATGATGTAACCGCACACTATAACAGCAAGTGCTGCGCCGATAGAGTGCGAACAGTTCCATACCGACATCTTTGTAGCAAGTTCCGACGGGTGTATCCAGTGAGGGAGAATGCGTGCACACGGAGGATAACCCATGCCCTGGAAATACTGGTTGATGATAATTGTAACACCCATTATCAGGATGAGGAACTCAACCATCTTTGGACCGTTTTCGACTCCCGTTATCCAGGCACTCAGATCTGTACCGTAGCCAAATGCGAAGTTTGACACAGCGCAAAGCAGCAGACCGAGAGCCATGACGATACGCCCCTTGACGCGGTCAACAAGATAGCCGTTGATAAATCGGGAAAATCCATATACCAGTGATCCGGCGAATATTATCCATCCGAAACTTTTATTGGAAATGCCATACTCGGCGGTCAGTCCGGGCATAGCTACCGAAAAGTTCTTTCTCACGAAATAAAAAATCGCATATCCTATCATCGAGACCATGATTGTTTTCATCTGCCACGACATGAATTTCTTGCGTTGAGCTCCTAATGCACTGTAAGCATCATCTTTTGCCATAAGATTAATTTTTATCAGGTTGGGTTTTAAGGTTATTATCTGATTTTAATGATTTATGTGGGGTGGGGTAAGTAAAGTCGTGCCGTCACTTGACTCCGTTAGCCGCCATGGTCGCTGCGACATCAAGTGCGTCGGCAATGACAGTTATAGGATTCTCAACTTTACAACCCGTCGACATTTCTATCTGCCACTTGCATGTCTCACAGTCAGTGGCTACTATCTCGGGGGCTACCGAGGCGATATTGTCAAAAAGCGGTTTACCTATCGCCTGCGAATATTCATAATTCTCTTTCTTGAAACCGTATGTTCCTGCTATACCGCAACAATTCGAGTCAAGATTTACAAGTTCTACTCCGGGTATCATTCTCAGCAGAGCGGTCGAGTAGACGCCCCAGCCAAGCTTCTCCATGTGGCACGGAGTGTGATAGGCTATCCGTCGCTTGTAATCGTCACGGAACACCAGTTTTATCTCACCGGCATCAATCAGACGATACAGGTAGCGTGTCGCAAGATTGATTTTCTCGCGTACGTCGGCATTGTCAAGACCAAGCAGATGGGGATACTCGTCGCGCATAGTAAAGGTACATGTCGAACTTGTGGCAATCACCTCCCGACCGGCACTGACAGCGTTTCGTATCTCGTTAAGATTCACTTCTGCGTCTCGGGTTGCCTGTGACATGAGGCGGTTGGCAATCTTTGCGACACCGCAGCAACGCTCTTTATCCATCAGATAGACTCCTATACCGACGGCATTCATGATCTTCACAAGGTCTTTACCGAGTTGAGGATTGTTATAGTTGACGTAGCATCCGTGAAAATATGTGACCGACTTTTTATATCTGTTCTGCTCTGAAGCAGCATTACGCTTGTACCATGTAGTAAATTTCTGTGATGAGTAGGAGGGAAATCTGCGTCTGTGGTCGATTGCAAGTGTCACATCCATCACACGTTTTACAGGCGTGAGCGACAACATTCCGTTGACTACCGGAGCGACTCCGGTGGCGATTGAACCGACAAAATCGGTGCCGGCGAGCATACGGTCGCGTAGAGTGGGAGCTGACCGGCTGTACTTGATACGTGCCGACTGTATGATATCTCCGATTTTTACATTGGACGGACATGCCACCTCACAACGTTTGCAATTAAGACAGTACTTCAGTGCCTCATTATAAAAATCGGGGCGTTTAAGACGATAACGTTCTCCGTCGGGACCAGCCTGCTTGGGACCGGGATATGATGGATTTACTGCCGTTACCGGACAATAGACCGTGCAGACAGTACATTTAATGCACTGTTCAAAGTTATTGGGGCTGAGATTTTTCTCTTGATAGTCCATTATTCTGCTTTCTCCATTATTCTGTCGGCGACATCAAGCGCCGTGATTATAGCGATACCGGCGCCGCAACCCTCTTTCAGAGGATTACAACCGCCCGTGACTGAACCGGAAGCGTAGACATTACTTATAGTCTTTCCGTTGAGTTTCACTCTAAAGCAATCGTCGGTCTCTACACCGTAGCTCATGAACGGCTGTGACGCGTATATATCTTTGTCATACCATTCGGCTCGATTGTCTGACGCATTGACATCAAATCCGAATATCGTCTCGTAAATTTTGTTGGGCGAAGCCGTCAGCCCGTGACTGAAAAACGAGCCTGTGGCAAGGATGAAATTGTCGGCACAGAGCGCCATATCGCCATGATTAGCCGTTGTTATATTCTCCAGTCTGGACCCATTGAATTTTCCATCGGTCACTGTGTCGCCAAGCAGATATGTGCCGCCGAGTCTGACGAAATAGTCATGCAGCAGAAGCTGAGCCCTGACTCCCGGTACTGAAGTAGGCATTGTAGTGATAAAGTAAAGCTCCCGATTGACCTTAGACCGTAACAGCTCGACTTTCTCAGTCCCGTACAGACCTATGCATGCAGGCATGAAGGCGGCATCAACCCCTTCGGTAAGGCGGTTTATCTCGTCGGCAATCAGATCGATCTCTTTCTCTCCGACAACACGTGCAATGTTGGGCGCACGCATTTCCGACGGACTTGTACGCAGTCTCTCGAGTTGAGGTATCGTCAGTTCACCCGTCACGGTCTCGGTCCCGAGTTTAGACATTCCTGATGCCAGGAACTGCGGATAAAAATCGAGCAGATTCTTGATGTTGACAAGTGCTACTTTATGCCACGGCAGTTTGTCGGCTTTATCAAATGTAGCGAAATCGGTCATTGACAGCCATCCCGACTTAACTTTGCCGAATGGAGTCAGCCGATAATGATTTTTTTCGGTCGTCCCTTTCAGTTTCAAGCCAGCCTCGCCAAACATCGGTTTCACTCTATCGGCAAGCTCTTTCACTCTTGCCGCGCCTATCTTCTTATAGGGATGACAGTCAGAGAGCGAGTCAATGGCTTCAATAGGATTGTCGACCGGCTTACCGTTGACGAGAGCGAGAAGCTCAAAAGTCCCGGAGCCGAAGTGGAGCGCACTCTGACCCGACGAAACGATAGCTACTTTCTGCCCGGCACGTGCGAGCGCGATGCCTGCCGTCAGTCCGCTCAGTCCGCCACCTATTATTATAGTCTGAAAATTCATAATTCCTTATACTGAAATCTTAGTCTGATGTTTTATCTCTGTTGCATGCCTGATTTAGAAGCGGGTCTACTGTCGATTCCGACAGTCCGCCTACACCTTCATACAACCATGACATGAACTGAACCTCTACCGTTGTCTCTCCCCATCCCACGGGACTCATTCCCTTCCAACGCTCGTTGATAAACGAAGCGAGATCCTCAAGGGCTCCATCGGCACATTTGTTTGCCTTGGCAAGCAGACCGGCGGCACGACATGCACACAACTCTCCTTGACAGGTTCCCATGCCCATGCGGGTGCGTCGGCGCAGATTCAGCAGATTATGGACGTGCAGGTCATTGATAGCATAATTGACCTCTCCGACCGATACCTGCTCGCATTCACACACGAGGGCATCGTCAACCGAGTCCTTTCGTTCGATATTTCGGCTTAATGTGCCGTGTCGTCCCTCGGCAGCCATCTGTTCAGTACTCAGTTCGATTACATGTGATTTGCGGAACCGACGGCGGTCAGTGGCGGTCTTTTCTGAACCCGGGAGCGGTTGTGCCGCCGTCATGCATGCCACGTCACGACCAAGTTTGCGGCATGCCATGTCGGTAGCCCATTCAGCCATCAATCTGTAAGTCATCAGCTTACCGCCGGTTATCGTTATGAATCCGTCAAGCCCGTCACGGCTCGCATGATCAAGACACACGATGCCGCGGCTTATCGAGCGTCCTGACGGGTCATCATCAGAAGCTACAAGCGGTCGTACACCGGCATAGGCGCGTAATATACGGGTGTATGCGAGACTCGGGGCGAGTTTCTCCCCTTCCCGCATAAGGATATCGACCTCGGCGGGAGTCACCTCCATGTGATCGATACTGTCATAAGGGACACGGTCGGATGTCGTGCCTATAAGGCATATAGTGTCTCCGGGCACAAGGATATCGGCATTTGCCGGTTTGCGGCAGCGGTTGATCACCATATTGTTTATGCGATGCCCGAAGATGAGCAGTGCGCCTTTTGCCGGGAACATGTTGACTGTCACATCGGCAAGTTTCGCTATCTTGTGACCCCATATCCCGCCGGCGTTTATAATGACATCGGCATAGGCTTTAGAGCGTGTGCCTGTGCGTACATCGCGCATTTCCACTCCGACTATACGTGTGCCGTCTCTAAGCAGTGCGATAACCTCATGATAGGTCTTGACCTCGGCACCGTGCATCGTGGCGTCAACGATATTTGCTGTCGTGAGCCGGAAAGGGTCAACCGAGCCGTCAGGCACTTTTACCGCACCAATAATCGACCTGTTGACCGATGGTTCCATCCTGATGGCCTCGGCGGGGTCGATAATCTCAGCCGATATTCCTGCGGCAAGACAAGAATCCACAAACTTACTTTGATAAGCCAGGTCATCGTCAGGCAGTGTGACAAACAGTCCACCGGTGTCTTCAACACAATGGCGGGCAATGCGTCTGAGTATCATATTTTCCTCGATACACTCTGTCGCCGACTCGCGGTCAGTAACGGCATATCGGGCTCCGCTATGGAGCAGTCCGTGATTGCGTCCGGTCGCACCGGCGGTGAAGTCATATCGCTCGATAAGTAAAGCCCGTAGCCCGCGCAACGCACAGTCACGCAGGGTGCCGGCTCCTGTAGCTCCGCCACCTATCACAATCACATCATATTGTTGCGTCTTGTCCATTAAAAGATTGATTGGTTTTGATACAAAATTACAGATTTTTAAAGAAACAGCCAAGGATTTTTAAGGATTTTCAAAATTCAAGGTGGATTTAGTTTTTAAATAACCATAACTTCTCCTGTTTTTGTTACCGAAACATGCTATCTGGTGCGCAAAACAGAGAGCGGCATGAAGTGCCAGACTTAATCCTGACATTTCATGCCGCTCAAAAAAGTTATAAAAAGTTGTTACTGAACCTTGGTCATGTGGTAGCCCAACGCATTAAGTTCCATAGCCATACCGGCAAGGTAAAGCTGATGCAGAGCAGCTATATAGCATCCGAGAGCTGCCTCAGTGCCCGGCTCTACATGTTCATGGCTGAGAAGGCTGTAAACACGCGCTGCACACTGAGCCACAAGTTCGGTCACTTTTTCCGCAGCTTCGTCACGATAGCCGAGCAGTGTCTCCACTACAGCCTCGTCAAGATTATCATAACCCTTTATATCGCGCAACTGCTCATAGAGAGTCTTGCTTGCCGAATGTTTCTCCCAGTCAGTGTCCCAGTAATATGCGAGAGCCATGCCTATAAACATCATCCAGCCGAGCGAAACAACGGGATAATTCTGAAATTCGCGTGCGCCGTCGGGCATGTAGGCACGTGCTATCTCACCCCAACGTTCCTCAACATCGATACATTCGGGCACATGATCGTCAAGCGCTCCTTTCTGTTGTAGAAATTCAACGAGGTCCTTGCGTACCTTTTCTTCAAATTCGCTCACCAATGATTTATTATCTTTTGCTTCCATAAATTTTAATTTTTGAATCCAAGTATAGAACGACTCCGGAAGTGATAAAGTTCATAGCCGACTGATATCATTCAATTCATTGTCAGGCAATGGCGTCATGCCTATACAAGCGGTGTTGTGACCACTATTTTATGAAAGCATTGCCGCGACACGTCGGAGAGCTTCGATAAACTTATCGACCTCTTCCCGGGTGTTGTACATGGCAAATGATGCTCTGACCGTACCCTCGACACCGAGCGCCGCCATCAGTGGTTGTGCGCAGTGATGTCCGGTGCGGACGGCAATGCCAAGTTTGTCGAGCAGCATGCCGGTGTCGTAATGGTGAGCGTCGCCTATAAGGAATGATATGACGGCACATTTTCCGGGGGTCTTGCCGAATATGCGCATACCGGGAATCTCCATCATACGTTCTGTCGCATATTCGAGCAGTTCATGTTCATGAGCTGCAATGGCGTCGATACCGGTCTTTTCGATATAGTCAAGCGCGGTAGACAATGCCGCAATACCCACAAAATCAGGAGTCCCCGCCTCAAATTTAAACGGTAAATCGGCAAAAGTGGTTTTTTCAAACGTAACGTGTGAAATCATCTCGCCACCACCTTGATAGGGAGGCATCATGCTGAGATAACGTTTTTTACCGTAAAGCACTCCCACGCCGGTAGGTCCATACATCTTATGGGATGAGAATGTGTAGAAATCAACGTCGAGATCTCGCACATCAATCTTCATGTGGGGAGCAGCTTGCGCTCCGTCGACCAGCACGGGGACGCCCATGCTGTGGGCATACGCTACCATTTCCTTGACCGGATTGACCGTGCCGAGAACGTTTGATACGTGACAGAAAGCGACCATACGTGTGCGCTCGGTGAATAACGATCTGTAGACATCCAGATTAAGAGCTCCCGATGAATCAATAGGTACGACCTTAAGCGACAACCGCTTGTGGCGGCGTAGCAATTGCCAGGGCACAATATTGGCATGATGTTCCATAACGGTCAGAATCACCTCGTCACCGTTTTCAAAGAAATCACCGAAAGACGATGCTACAAGATTTATTCCCTCGGTAGTCCCTCGTGTAAATATTATCTCTTCAGTCGAAGCGGCATTGATGTAACGTCTCACATGCTCGCGCGTCGCTTCCTGAAGGTCGGTCGCTTCCTGTGATATCGAAAACACGCCGCGGTGAACGTTTGCCTTGGTGTTGTAATACATGTGTTCGACAGCTTCGACCACGCATCGCGGAGTCTGCGATGTAGCCGTGTTGTCGAGATATATCAATGGTTTCCCATAGACCTTGCGCTGAAGGATGGGAAAATCCAGTCTTATTTTTTCTACATCTAACATTTCTAAAACCTATTACAGTTCCGGTTCTTAAAAGAATACCGGCTAAAGTGCGCCTATGTCAATGACAGGTCGCCGAGCAGTCGCCACACAACATTCTGTCACCGGCAAACCGGCGCTCGACGAGGTGGCGCAGGCGGTCACGCAGAGACTCTACTCTTACAGTATCGATAACATCGACCATGAAAGCTTGCATAAGCATCGTGCGTGCTTCTTGTTCAGGAATACCACGTGTCTGCATGTAAAAGAGAGCTTTTTTGTCAAGCTGACCGGTCGTGGCTCCATGGCTGCATTTAACGTCATCGTTATAGATCAGTAGTTGCGGTTTGGTGTGCATGCGCGCTGACGGCGAGGCGAGTACGTTACGGTTGGACTGGAATGCCTCGGTGAATCTGGCACCGGGAGTAACCTCTATGCTGCCTTCAAACGCGCCTGTCGACTTATCGTCAAGCACATATTTAAACAATTGGTTGCTATGGCAGCGCGGCATGCCGTGAACCACATCCGAGCAATTGTCGACATGTTGGTTTCCCGACCCGATTGCAAGCCCTGCGAGAAGTGTCTCGCAATGCTCTCCCGTCATTGTCACGCGATACTCGTTACGGGTCGTGCCGTTGACGAGAGTCATACCGTTGACAAGCAGATTGGAGCCTTCATCCTGAACAGCATATAGCTGACAGTAGCGCGAAGTCAGTGCTGTCGATTCCTCGATGTCATAATAGTCGACATGCGAGCCGGCGCCGGCAAATATTTCAACCACCTGCGATGACAGATAACTATGGTCATCAGTCATCGAGTGGTCACACATAAGCAGCTGCACCTCCGAATCCTTGCCGGCGACAACAAGCACACGACGCACACCGAGCATAGGTACCGGCGAGTTGAACAGATTGACAATCTGCACCGGTCGCTGAAGTCTTACACCGTCAGCAACTCTTACAAACACTCCGTCCTGAGTGAAGAGCGTGTTCAACGCTGTCCCGGGAGAATCAAGCGACGCAGCTTTACCGTAGTAACGATCGATGACATCGGGATACAGGCGTGCTGCTTCGGCAAGCGACATTACATCGACCCCTGCCGGAAGATTTTTTTTGAGAGAATCAGTCGCTATGAAGCTATCGTTGACCACGATTCCGAGAAGGGTGCTGACATTGGGGACCGCGCAGCGGAATGCCGATGCGACATCACAGGGAATGTTGATACGGGTGATGTTCAGGCCGTAATCGGGCGCAAACATGTCATCAACCGACGTTTTCTCAAAGCCCTCATCGCCACGCTGCGGAAGATGCTTTCCTGCAAGCTTCTCCAAGGCGTCAGGTCGCAGACGGTTGAGCCCAACGGCAGAGTGGGTGTCTATCGTCTCGCGGTTGGCTTCATAAAGTTGGATATATTGATCAATAGCGCTCATTACCGTTACAGTTCATGGTTGTCAACTTCCTGTTTTATCCAGTCGTAGCCCTTCTCTTCAAGTTCGAGAGCGAGTTCGGGACCTCCGGAATAGACGATACGTCCTTTATACAGTATATGGACAAAGTCGGGCTTTATATAATCAAGCAATCGCTGATAATGAGTAATAACGATAGTAGAGTTCTCGCTTGTCTTGAGCTGATTGACACCGTTGGCAACCACTCTGAGCGCATCAATATCGAGACCGCTGTCGGTTTCGTCAAGGATTGACAGACGCGGCTCGAGCACAGCCATCTGGAAAATCTCGTTACGCTTCTTTTCGCCACCCGAAAAGCCTTCGTTAACCGAACGCGACGCAAGTTTGTTGTCAAGTTCCACGATGGCACGTTTCTGGCGCATCAATTTCAGGAAATCACTTGCCGACAGCGGTGATTCATTGAAATATTTTCGCTTGGCATTGACGGCTGCGCGCATGAAGTTGACCATCGAGACGCCCGGTATCTCCACTGGGTATTGAAACGAAAGAAACAGACCCTCGTGGGAACGGTCCTCGGGAGACAGGCTGAGCAGATCGACACCATGAAAATCTACCGAGCCCTCGGTCACTGTGAATGCCGGATTTCCGGCAAGTACTGCCGATAGCGTACTCTTCCCCGAGCCGTTGGGACCCATAATGGCATGGACTTCGCCGGGGTGTATCTCAAGATTGATTCCTTTTAATATTTCTTTATCGTCAACCTTAGCGTGAAGGTTGGTTACTTTCAACAGATTCATTCTATCGTGACATTAAATCGTTTTTTCTATCATTAACCGCGGGTTGATTCCGCTTTTCAGCCGACCGATCCCTCGAGTGTAATCTGGAGAAGTCGCTGAGCCTCAACCGCAAATTCCATAGGTAGCTTGTTCATGACTTCCTTGGCATAACCGTTGACAATCAGCCCTACAGCTTCCTCGGTGGGGATGCCGCGCTGATTGCAATAAAATATCTGGTCCTCTGAAATTTTAGAGGTTGTAGCTTCGTGTTCGACTACCGCGGTATCGTTCATGACGTCGACATAAGGAAATGTATGCGCACCGCAGTGGGAACCGAGCAAAAGTGAGTCGCACTGAGTGTAGTTGCGACATCCGTCGGCTCCGGGAGCCACTTTCACCAGTCCGCGGTAGGCGTTCTGACTATATCCCGCCGATATACCTTTTGAGACAATGGTCGATGTCGTGTTGCGACCGAGGTGAATCATCTTGGTACCGGTGTCGGCTTGCTGCCGGTTGCGTGTGACAGCTACTGAGTAAAACTCTCCTGTCGAGCCTTCACCTGCAAGAACGCAGCTTGGATATTTCCATGTGATTGCCGAGCCTGTCTCGACCTGAGTCCATGATAGTTTGGAATAGTCGCCTCGACAGAGTCCGCGTTTGGTGACAAAATTATAGACACCGCCGCGTCCGTCCTTATCGCCGGCATACCAGTTCTGAACGGTCGAGTACTTAACCTCAGCACGATCTTCTACTATAATTTCAACAATAGCGGCATGCAGCTGATTCTCGTCGCGCATCGGTGCCGTACATCCTTCGAGATAGCTGACATAAGCATCGTCATCAGCGACAATGAGCGTCCTTTCAAATTGTCCAGTTCCGGCAGCGTTTATACGGAAATATGTCGAGAGTTCCATCGGACAACGTGTGCCTTTAGGTATATAGACAAACGAACCGTCGGAGAACACTGCCGAGTTGAGCGCTGCGAAAAAATTATCCTTGTAGCTCACCACTTTGCCAAGATATTTCCTGACCAAATCAGGATAATCTCTGACAGCTTCAGAGAAAGAACAGAATATAATCCCCAGTTCAGCAAGCTTTTCACGATGTGTGGTCTTGACTGACACAGAGTCCATTACCGCATCTACAGCCATACCGCTGAGCTGTTTCTGTTCTTCAAGCGGTATGCCCAGACGGTCAAATGTCTTTATCAGTTCGGGATCCACCTCGTCAAGACTTTTGGGCGCATCCGACGCTTTTTTAGGGGCGGCGTAGTAACTGATTGCCTGATAATCAATCGGTGGAATGTCAAGATGAGCCCATGTGGGCATTTCCAGTGTCAGCCAGTGGCGGTAAGCCTTCAGTCGGAAATCGAGCAACCACTCGGGCTCTCCCTTTTTTGCTGATATGAGACGCACCACCTCCTCACTGATTCCACGAGGAATTATGTCGGTATTGATGTCGCTGACAAATCCATACTTGTAATCACCGTCGCCGGTTATATCGCCAAGAATATCATTGCCCTCGTTTATATTATCGTTATCCATGTTTTCAGTTTTCAATCGATAGTCAATCTATTAACAGTTATTCCGTAACTTCAGTTTCAGCCGCGCAGGCGGGTTAACCGAAAATAGCATCGGCTGTAGCCGAGCCAAACACCGTGGGGGCAAGGTCGAGAATCACTCTAACCGCACGTCCGTCGCCGAGATGCGACATGGAGACGAGACTCGGATTGGGATGTATTATCGTCCACAGGTTAAAAAGGATGCTTAACACGAGGAACCACTCGAAGAGACAGAACACCATGCCGCACAACCGGTCGATTATGCCGAGTTTTGCCGCATGTGTAACGGTCTTTACCAGCCTTGCCACAAGTTTAGCGGAGATAAAACCTAAGACAAAGAGTATCACATTGGCGAGCACACTGTTGATATAACTGATATCAATGTTGCCGGAACCGCCCGATACTCTGGCAAACACCCCGGCAAGCCAGTCGCCGAAAAGACGACATGCGAGAATACCCACGATTATGCCTCCGAGTGCACCCATCTGTACAATAATCCCCTTGTAATAACCATAAATAACGGCAACTACAAAAACGATTAAAATAAATATATCAATTCCACTCACGGTAAGTCAAATTTTTGTACAAAATTACGAATTATTTTCCTATTGGAGAAGTGATTTGCAATGACTTTGGAGTATCGGTGAAAAGAAACGGTCCGAAGGCTGTCAACGACACCTCCGAACCGTTAATAAACAATCAGTTGTAATATTTATTTAACGAAGCATTACTTTCTCGGTTTTGGTCCCTTGTCGACGGATATAAAGACCGGTACCGGGATTTTCGATTTTCACACCCTGAAGATTAAAATATTCAGCATCAGCTCTCTCGTTGTCGATAGAGATGTTTCCGACACCACCGAATGCCTTATTGAGATCGAGCTTGAATTTACCGGGTAGATAAGGTCGTACCGGATAAGTCTCGGGATTGGCGGAAGCTGCATTCTCGTCGTAGTCGGGATTCACAAAACAGTTGGTCATATAGTATCCGGCGTTGGACAGGTACAGATATATACCTGCACGTTCGTCAAATGTTATCACATTATCCTTGATGTGACCGCCACTCTCGTTAATACCCATGAGTTCCAGGAAGTCCTGTCCCCATTCAAGGAGCAGCATGCCGTAGTCGCAGCACAGGGCTGCCTCTCCGTAATGCAGCAATTCAAGTCCCAGCGGGCTGACTTCAATATATACCTTGTCAGGTTCTGCCGCATTGATATAGATGTAGTGGTTGTGGGAATGTCCGTAGGTGAGGTAACCCTCAGCGGGTTTCCATGAGTCATAGGGATTGACTACACGGTAGTAGTCAGGCTTCTTGACATTGTACTCTACGTCGACTTCAAAAGTTTCGGCATCAAACAGCGTCGGGAACAGGCATGAGAGGAAACCTTCAGTCATGTCAGCCTTGCCGAGCGGAGCCCATTCTTTGGGAGCAAAATCAGATGCATACATATCGATATATCTTGCCGACTGGAAGTTTCCGTCAGCATCGCATGCCACTACCATGAAATACATGCATCGGTCGGTAAACACGCTTTCGGGCACAGTGACGGTTTGACCGGGATAGCATACGCGACCGTTATTCATGACGTCAAGAATCGATACATCCTCTTCAGGCCATGAACTTATAACCTTGCAATACATCTGGGGGATATTTTCATCAGCATCAATCAGGAACTGATAGCTGCCGTTGGAGTCGGCACAGAATGCCTGCTTGCACTGAATCATGAAATCATAATCGATGGGAAGCGTTGTACCGGTCAAAACCAACTGGAATCCTCCGAACTTGTTTCCGAGCCACCAGTCGCGGTCGGGAGTCAGAAGATAGAGCGCGTGGCGCTGCGGGAATGTTATGACACCGTCGACAAGTTTACCGTATGCCGCCTCAACAGTTGACTCGGTAACACCGTAATATCCCTGACCTAACAATTCGGAAATAGAACATACAGTGTATTCGCCACGGGAATTTTCCAGGCCGATACGCGACTCGGGAATACGCACTTTTTCAGGATTACGGGCATCGATAAGTATTGTGTACTCGTCGCCGATAGGGAGAATGCCGGGATAGTCCTCGTGATTCTCAACATCACGGCGTGCCGATGCGGGATAGTTTTCCCAAGGATTCACGATGCGGTAGACACCTTCGTTAGCGACATCTTTCTGCACTCTTACATTATAGGTCTGTACTCCGACACTCCAGCAGGTCGTGACAATGTCATCGGAATAAGCACATTCGCCCAAGTCGACCCATTGTGACTCATTCTCAAAATCGATACCGTCGCCGACAGCCATTGTCGTGAGATTGTTGTCTGCGGCTTCAGCTTTGAGGACGGAACCCGTTCGTTCGGAAATCTGCCGTGCTGATTTTACATTAATAAACTGGTGTTGGGCACTTACTGTCACTACCGACAGCAAGCATAAAATTGCTGTGTAAAGTTTTCTCATTAATTTAGTGTTATAATTGAATATGTATTTTACGCTATATTATTGTCAATATTTCTTAGTAGAGTTGCTTAGGTCTGTCTGTGTGATATAAAAATGGTTATTTTACCGACAAAGTTAAGCATATTTTTGGTTTATGCAAAATTTATGAAACAAATTGTGCCGCCTGTGAAACAATCACGAGGCGGCACGACTGATATGCTACCGATGTCGGTCAGATACTTATTTTACAGGGATTTTTGCCACACGATTGGCATGACGTCCACCCTCAAATTCAGTATTGAGGAATGTCTCAACGATATCGAGCGCTGTTACATTGTCGATAAAACGAGCCGGAAGGACGAGTACATTAGCGTCATTATGGCGGCGTGCAAGTGACGCAAGTTCAGTGTTCCAGCAGATAGCCGCACGGATTCCCTGATGCTTGTTGAGTGTCATGGCGATACCGTTGCCGCTCCCGCAAAGGGCTATACAGGGATAGCACTCCCCGGTCTCAACCGCTGCGGCAGCCGGATGGGCATAATCGGGATAGTCACAGCTATCAGCACTGTAGGTGCCGAAATCCTTAAACTCAAGTCCGTTGGCTTCAAGGTATCCGGCAACAACATTTTTCATTTCAAAGCCGGCATGATCACTACAAAGAGCAATTTTATTCATAAGTGTCGAGGTATTATAGGTTAGTATTTATTTTATATTTATAATATGATTGATTCAGAGCCCCTGATGTACTTTCATTCTCACCCATATCCACCGCGGAATAAGTCGCCACACACCGACGAGCAGTCGCCAGCGCCAGTCGATGATTGCAACGCGTCGGCGTTTCAGTATGGCGCGCATTATAAGTGGTGCCACGTGGTCGACCGACATCAGCATAGGATAGCGGCGTGAGGGATTGAGCAGAGGTGTCATGATGAAACCGGGTCGCAGATCGGTGACAGTCACTCCTGCATGCTCGATTCTCGAGAGCTGATCGACTGCATTGAGATAAGTCGATTCAAATCGTTTGGACGCACTATAACTCGCCGCCATGCCGAGTCCATTAGTTCCGGCTACCGATGTAATCACAGCAATCTGACGGCGATCGCTTACCGACGGATTATCACGGAAATAACGATAAGCCGTGTCAACGATATTGACAAATCCGAGACAGTTGGTAGCTACGGTAAGTCTGTCGGCTTCGATGTTGAGCTCGGGATTCTGATATCCGACACCGGCTGCAAGAAACACGATGTCAACTCCGCCAAGCCGGTCGATAAGCCGCAACAGAGCATCGGGAGCATCAGGCGATGTAACGTCAATCGTTTCCCACATGACATTGTCCGGGAACTCTGCGCTCAACTGCCGCAACGAGTCAGATCGCCGCGCCGCAGCTCCTACATGCCATCCGGCAGCGGCAAAATCATGTGCGGCACGATAGCCTAACCCTGACGAGGCTCCGATTATAATGATTCGCTTTCCTTTCATTGCGGCTGATTCATTGGTTGATTTACAGTTCCTTCAGAACCCGCGCCCGGCTCGGGAATGACAGCGGTATTATCAGAAACAGCACGGCGCGATTTAATCGGAAGTGTATAGAATATGGAGAACGATCCTGAAATAGCACTGTTTCGGGTTCCGAAGCCGGGGATATACCACGGCTCGCCGTAGGTCGCTTTGGATTCATGTATAATCCTGTGGTAACGGAATGACCATCCGAGAGAGACTGGTCCCGCAATCTTTACTTTTATACCGAATTGCAGACTCAGATATCCTACCGTCGCACTTTGCGATGGAATGTTGAAATTGACATCCTCGCCCCAGTAAGAGCCGTCAAGAACGACATTGTCAATCTGATACTTGAACGGAGAAAAGCCGTAACGTATTCCTGCATAGGCTACATAGTCGGGATTGGAATTATATATGAAATTGTAATTGGCACCTATTCTGAAATAAGGCGATACCGGGGAACGATAAACGTAATTGTTGTCCTCGGGTGCATTATACGCTTTTCCGAGACCAACCTCAATGACAGGCATGTAGCGATTATGCAAGTTCACTTCAGCCGAAAATTCAATCATACCGTAGGACTGACCGAACAGTCTCATCACCGGGTCCCAGATATCAACGCCCACACTTGCACCGTAAAAAAGCGGATAAATCATCTTAGGGACTACCGGCAGTGCTGTCGAGTCGACAAACTCCTTGCCGGTAACGGTGTCGATGAGTATCACGCGACCGTTGTCATCGGTGAACTCCATATAGTTGGACTTATTGAGAGAATCGTTCTTCTCACGATTTTCATTAATAGGTTGAGTCGCTGTCGCCGCATTGTTTACTGGCGTGACACGTCGTTGCGCAGTCATGAACGGGACTACGGTAACAAGCAACAGGACATATATCGGGAGCAACTTTTTCATGGCTGTCAATTTCTGGAGGCGGTACGGAAATAAATCTTGAGCCGCTGAATGTCAAAGTTGGTTATCATTGAGTCAAGCAGTTCTATCGAGTCGACGAGATGATAGGTGCATGACAACCGTTTTATCTTATAACGGTACATCGCGCCACATTCTTCTGATGCAAAGTAGGGAATCGACTCGTAGTCAAAGGCAATCGTGTCGTTAATCTCGTCGTAATTGAGAGCCGTGGACGCGTAATGTATATAAAAAGCCGTAGATGACTGGATGGTACGGAAGGGAAGGTACAGTTCGCTTGTCGAGTCACCGACCTTGACAAGCAGGGAGTCGCCCGGCGCTCCGACACCGCCGATTTCAAGCGAGTCGACCGTTATAGGCTCGGCTGTGGTGCTTGAATAGAATCCCGCCAACAATATGCTGCTGCGGTTCTCGGTACACCCCGACGTATTGCATCCTGGTAAAAGAGACAGCAGCAAAACCGCAACCATACCGATGGCTCCTGACAACAGACCTCTGTTAATCCTCTTTCTCATGTCCTTCAATTTCTGAGCTGATTTCATAATGATTGCGGCGCGGTGAGTTGCGCGATATAATCTCGCCGAGGAAACCGGCAAGAAACAGTTGCGTACCGAGGATCATCATCACCAGTGATATGTAGAAATACGGCGAATCGGTGACAAGAATGTAATGTGCGCCGATGTGCATATTGTAAAGTTTGGTAAAGCCGACGACCATCACGGCAATGAGTCCGATAAAAAACATCAGACTGCCGAGTAGTCCGAAGAAATGCATCGGTTTGCCACCAAAACGGGAGGTAAACCACAGTGTCATAAGATCCAGGTAGCCGTTGACAAAACGGTCAAGACCGAATTTTGTCTTTCCATACTTGCGCGCACGGTGATGGACTACTTTTTCTCCTATGCGGGTGAAACCGGCATTTTTTGCAAGATAAGGAATATATCGGTGCATGTCGCCGTAGATTTCAATGTGTTTCACAACATCATTGCGATAGGCTTTCAGTCCGCAGTTGAAGTCATGCAAGTTCTTTATACCGCTGACACGGCGAGCGGTGGCATTGAAAAGTTTGGTAGGAATGGTCTTGGACAACGGGTCATAACGTTTCTGTTTCCAGCCCGATACAAGGTCATATCCTGACTCGGTTATCATGCGGTAAAGTTCGGGGATTTCATCGGGAGAGTCCTGCAGATCGGCATCCATCGTGATTACAACATCGCCTTTGGCGCGAGTAAACCCGGTGTTGAGCGCGGGTGACTTACCATAGTTGCGACGGAAACACACTCCTTTCACCGCGGGATTTTTCTCACTGAGCTGTTTTATAACTTCCCAGGAGTTATCGGTACTACCATCGTTGATGAACAGTATTTCATAACTGAACCCGTTGGCTTCCATCACCCGGCGAATCCATTCTTCAAGTTCGGGCAACGATTCAGCCTCGTTGAAAAGCGGAATAACTACTGAAATATCCATGTCTAACTTTTTCTATTACGTTTGATAATACCGGATTTAACAATTCCGGCAACAGCCATTGACAATAATGACCCGGTAAAGACGACAATCCATATCGTCACTATTGCAAACTCGATAGCCGACGGGATTATATGCCCCTTTATCGCCAGACGGAAATTGTTGGCTTGCTGAATATTTTCAGTACCGCCCTGTTCTTCAAGCATATCGATAAGCATCTGTATGCGGTCTACAATAAACGTCGGGTCAATAAAACGGAGAAACAGATACATGAGAATCGAGAGTATCAGTGAACCGCAAAAAAACAGTATGATGCCCTCCATCCATAAAACCGAGAAAGGAATGGTGCCGTAAGAATCACGGTCGGTGCGTTCAAGGAATAGGTATAGCAATCCCGGAACCATCATGAATGTGATAAATGACACTATTCCAAGAAAAGGAATATCCGTGCTGTATATGCCCGTGAAAAATATCCAGGTAAATATAAGCCCGAATAAAAAACCGAAATCGGCACTCTTCTTCAGATATGTTTTTCCGTTTATGTCCATTGGGTACAAAAGTACTAATTTATTGTCAAGCAAGGGCACATTTTCTACCGAAAAAACATTATCCGTATTTTCATTTAAGAATTTATATAAAGTTTGAGATGATGTCGGGCGGTATTATTTGCTCTGGCGTTCCATGTCGGCAAGTGAGGTGAGCCGGCTCGCCTTCCAGGCAAGGACAAGAGCGACGGATGTCACGGCGACAAAAGCTATCGCTGTCGAGTGGAACATGTTGCCGAGACCGACAAGCGGTGAAATCACGGCGGCGAAAGCATATTTCACCACGCTGAGGATTGCTGAGGCGGTTCCTGCTTCTTCGCGTCCGACTTCCATCGAAAGAGTATTGGCACTTGAAAATATCATTCCCGAGAACAGCAGCATGGGAATGGCAAAAAGTTCATAAAGGATAAACGACCCCTCTTGCCATATCACGACGGCGTCAGCGACAGCAAATGCAAACATTCCGACACAGCCTGTGACCATGCTCTGTTTCAGAACTTTGAACTTCAATGCGAGTGACGAACCTATACTCATGGCGACAGCATTTGCTCCAAAAATCAAGCCGAATGTCGAAGCGCTGAAGCCATAATGGGTCTGTATCAGGAACGGTGCTGAGGAGATATAAGCGTATAGTAGCCCTATCGCCACTGCCTTGATGGTTACGTAGAGCATAAAACGACCGTTGGTGAAAAGTGAGTGGTAAGCTCGGAGATAATCGGCGAAACTACGCACCTGCATACGTCTCTGCGGCGGGAGTGTCTCACGATAACCGGTTGTCCAGAATGTCATGCCCAGACCGATTACGAGAAGCAATACAAAAATACCGCGCCATCCGACCATATCAGTCATGAAGCCGCCCAAGACCGGACCGAGAGCCGGTGCCACACCATTAATAGCGCCTACGATAGCCATCAGTTTGGCAAGCTGTCGACCGGTGTACACATCGGCAGGAATTGAGGTCGAAAGTACCATCGCGCCACCGGCACCGAACCCCTGGAACAGACGATACAGTATAAACATCGTGATGCCGGTTGAAAAGATGGATAAAGCTGTTGAGACCACAAATACGATGAGAGAAATCAGAAGTACGGGCTTTCGTCCGTATCGGTCGCTTGCTGACCCCCATAGCACAGAACCTATTCCCATTCCGATCATCGCCATCGATATACCCATCTGGGTCATTGATGGTGTTGTGTGAAATTCTTTCATCATGGAAGGGATTGTCGGAAGATACATGTCGTTGACCAACGACGAAAAAGCCCCGATAATAGCTATAAATATCACAAACAGTATATAGCTTTTCGGCGCAGGGGACAATCCCGATGTAGGTTTAGCAGTTGGAGTAGAAGCCATTGATCTGATTTTTTTCTCTGGAACAAATTCCGGCGGACCTATGTTCATGGTCAGATAAGTTTATATTTTCGGGAATCGGCATTTGCCGGTCGTGAGGTTAAAAAATCGGAGTGTTGATTAAATGTGGCGCACATTTTTTGTACCTTTGCAAAAAAGAATCATCACCATAGATTATAAATAAAGATGCGTATAGATATTCTGACCGTATTGCCCGAAATGTTCGAATCACCGCTTAACTGCTCGATACTGCGGCGTGCTCAAGATAAAGGACTTGTTGAATTTGCAGTACATAATTTACGCGACTATACGACCAACAAGCACCGCAAGGTCGATGACTACCCGTTTGGTGGTGAGGCGGGAATGGTGATGCAGATCGAACCGATTGACCGCTGTATCACTCAGCTTAAGAGCGAACGTGAATATGATGAGGTGATTTTTACTTCACCTGACGGCGAGGTGTTTAATCAACCTATTGCCAACTCTATGTCAATGCTCAACAATATCATAATTCTGTGCGGTCACTATAAGGGAATAGATTATCGTATACGTGAGCATTTGATAACCAGGGAAATATCGGTGGGTGATTACGTGCTCACCGGTGGTGAGATTCCTGCGATAATAATTTCCGACGCTATTGTCAGACTGATCCCCGGTGCCATAGGAGATGAACAAAGTGCTCTGTCTGACTCGTTTCAGGACAATCTGTTGGCGCCTCCGGTCTATACGCGCCCTGCTGATTACAAGGGTTGGCGTGTTCCCGATATACTGTTGTCGGGGCATCAGGCGCGTATCGATGACTGGCGCCATGAACAGGCAGTGGAGCGTACACGCCGACTGCGTCCCGACTTGCTCGACTGACCGACAGGGCGATTATTTCCCGGACTCAAGCGAGGGGTTGAATACGTAGGCACCCAGGTCGGGCGTTTCGCCGCGAGGAAGTCCGTAGCGGTCAAGTGCGGTCTCAGGAAGGGTGAGCGTCGGGTCAGCGGCAGCGATTGCCGGTGACTCGGGCATGAGTCGGTAGTCAAAGTGATAATCTGACCTGACGGTGTAGTATAGAGGATCAGTATCCCATAGACACTCTATGAAGTTATCGTCATCCTTGCCTTTTGATTTTATCAGTGTGCGCCGTATCATCACTCCTGTATCGGTGAAATCCTCATGCGACAAATCTGATCCGATACCGTAAATAATGCTGTTGGATATGTCGGCGGTCAGCAGCGGCAGTCCGCTGGAATCGTCGGTCTCGGCGTCGACATGGGCGAATGTTATGGCGGGACCTCCTAATGCCGAGAATAGATAATAGTTGGCTATCGTGCAGTGGTTGATGACGTGATTCCCGCCGTGGAGATACAGAATACCGTCGGCTGCATCGGCAAATTCACATCCTGCGGCATAGACCGACGAGTGACGCGCCTCGATTATATGTCCGGTCGTGTTTCTTACCTGACAGTTTATGAGCGCGATAGATGGCTGGGAATCTGTGTAGGCAACCGAGTCGGCAACGATGCCGAAAGAGCTGTTGCGCACGGAGGTAAAGTGCATTTCATTGGCATGGCTCGAGGTGGTAAACAGGATGCCGCCCCATTGCCCTGACATGATTTCGTAGGGTATCGACGAAGCAACGTAGCCATTGCGGTCACCGGTCATTGTCACCGGATCGGAAGCGGTGCCGTGCGACAGCAGTCGACCGTCGACGCGCATGTATGCTTTGTCATGAAAGTACAGGCGTGTACCCGGTGAGAGTGTGAGTGTCGCTCCTTGAGCGATGATGAGACTGTCGAAAATCTGGTAGGGACGAGCTGCTGTCCACTCGGTGTCGGTGGTCAGAGTCTCGCCGTAGATGCGGTAAATATCTTGTCCGGAGGCGTGCAGCACGACTGTTGATTTCACTCCGTTGGTGGTAAAATCAAGATGACGGATGACGTCGGCGGGATGATCGGAGTCGTTGACCGGCAGGGTAGCTTCGACAAAAACAAATATTGAATCGTTAGGACGGATCTCGATGTTGGAGAACGATGTCGAACTGATGCCGTCGACATTAAGCCGGAAAATGCCTTCGGCGTCATCGCGCAACGATATGGTAGCAATGTTGATTATCTTGTCGTGGCGGTTGTAGACCGTAAAACGGCTTGTGGGAGTACCAGCTGCCGTAAACACTTCTCCGAGTGACAGGGTGTCGGTTGAAAAGGTCGGTTGGTGGGATGGCGATGTGGATATGCCGTCCTCGATACATGCCGACGGAACAATCAGTCCGATAGCGAAAAGCAGAATATATATGAGTCGATTTATCATCAGTGTCAATTTTATAATCTATAACGGTGGTGTATAGGTCGATATTGCACTCTACGGTTGCTGCTTTAAGAAAATTTAGATAAACCTGTCCGGTCGGGCTTTTATGTATCGGCGTTTCGTTCCTTGTGTGAGGGAATATGATACGAGAGGGGATATAAATTGAAAAGGTTGTGCCAAAACGGGATTTTGACACAACCTCTTGTTATCGTTTGTTTACTGGCTCTGTCGGTCAGAGCTTGCTGTCGACTATTGCAATTTTCTTTTCAAGCACTGCGAGATCGTCCTTGATGCGAGCTATACGACGCTCGAGTTCGCGCAACATGGAGTCGCCCGATTTGGATTTGGACGTGAAGAAGCCCATGTTGTTCTCGCATGTCTTGAGCTCGTTTCGCTTGGTCTCAAAAGCGCGTACAAGGCGCTCACGTTCGCGGAACAGCTTGTTCTCGTTTCCGGCAATGTCGTTGACCGCATTCTCGAAGCGAGACATGTGGGCACGAGACTCGTTAAGGTCAAATTTCTCGTAAAGCGCATTGATGGCGGCACGGAATTCTTCGTAGATTTTGTCTTTCTCCTTAAAGGGTACGTGACCTATCTGTTGCCACTGAGCTTGTGACTCCTTGACGAGTTTCAGCACGTCTTCGGGAGCTGAATCATCGGCGACATCTTTCAATGTGGCGGTAAGGGCTTTTTTCGCTTTCAGATTGGCTTGTTCGGTCTGGCGTGTGCCTGACTGATTTTTCTTTTTCTGTTCAAAGAAGTAGTCGCATGCGGCAAGGAATCGCTGCCACACGGCGTCGCTGTGTTTCTTGGCAACTGCTCCGATTGATTTCCATTCTTTCTGGAGTTCGACAAGTTTGTCTGATGTCTTTTTCCAATCGGTGCTGTCCTTAAGAGCTTCGGCTTGTTCGCAGAGTGCGATTTTCTTCTCGAGATTGACAGTCAGACGGTCTTTGACGTCCTTATAATAAGCGGCTTTTGCCAGGAAGAACTTATCGCAGATCGCACGGAATCGGGCGAAAAGCGCGTTATTGCTTTTCTTTGATGCAAAGCCGAGTTTTTTCCAGTCTTCTTGTGCTTCAAGGATTGTTTTTGTCATGTTGTCCCATGCGGCGTAGCTGTCAAGCTTCTCAAAGTCAAGAGCTTCAACACGCTCGCAGATTGCTGTTTTAGCGGCTTCGTTTTCCTGCTCGCGCGCTTTGCGTTCTTCAAAAAATGTCTGGTATCGCTTGTTCACAACTGCCGATGCATCCTTGAAACGGTTCCAGATTTCCTCGCGTATCTCCTTGGCTACGGGACCTGTCTCGCGCCATTTGTCATGGAGGTCTTGCAGACGGCGGAATGCTACGATGACATCGGGTTCGTCAGCAAGGTGCTCTGCTTCGTTGCAGAGGAGGTTCTTTGTCTCAAGATTTTTCTTGAAGTCATAGTCGCGCAGGTCGCGGTTGATTTTCAGCTGATCGTAGAAGCGTTCGACGGCGTCCTGATATTTCTTCCACTGTTCGGTAGCGACAGTTGGTGAAACTTCGCCTATGTTTTTGTACTCCTGCTGCAGATCCTTGAATCGTGAAAACTCACGGTTGACATTATCGGCGTCAGCCGACATGGCTATCAGCTGGTCTATGATGGCGTTTTTGCTCTCGTAGTTTTTGGTGCGTTCGGCTTCGATGGCGGCAGCGAGAGCTGCTTTTTTCTCCTTGACAGTGTTGAGGAGTGTTTTGAACTCTTCTTCAGCAGGGTCGGGTAGGGGAGCGAATGCTGCCGGTTCGTTACCGCGGTTGATGAAGTCAGCCTTTTCGGTTTCGAGTTCTTGTTTGCGGATTGCGTAGAACTGCTGTTTGAGTCGTGCAATCTCCTCGCGTGTGATAGCTTCAGCATCTTTCCCGGTGAGTTGTCGGGCTGCTTCGAGTACCGCTTCTTTAGAGATAACGGTCTCGCCGGGCATTTCTGAAACTACTTCGACATCAACGTCATCCGAGGCTGCCGGTTCATAAATTTCTTCAGTCACAGGAGTCTCTTTTTCAATCGACTCTTCATTCAGGGTTAAGTCTTTCTCGTTGGATTCAACGGATTGAGACTGTTCACGCAATTCCATAATAGTATAGTTATTAACAAGTTAACCATCGTGGCGGGGCTTTGATGGCATTATCGGTTTCAAATTTATAAAAAAAAGTTCAATAAACGATAAGTTTATGCGACCTTTTTTCGCACGCCACAACTCGTTGATGCTGACCGATAAAAAAGAAACGGACCCGATTTTGTGTATCGGAGTCCGTTTTTATCTGTTGCCTGCAATGCCTGGCGGCAGTATGTGCAGGAAGTTTATTTTGTCTCGTTGACCTTTACGTAGCGGGCATTCAGTCCGTTTACTATGTCTGATGTGATATCAAGAGCGGGGTTGAAATATACGCCGGGACTCTTTATCAGTATTGCGTCGAAATGGTGGGTTTCGTTATAGGTCATGAGGAATGTGTTGAGCGAGTCAAGAAACTGGCGCTGCTGTTGGTCGGCTTCCTCAGCTGCCGAGTTCTGGAGGGCTGCGATGTAGTTCTGTGCTTCAGCCTGTTTTTTCTGAAGGTTCTGCACGTCGGCGTTGTAGCTCTGTTCGCTCAGATAGCCGTTGTTGCGCATCTTTTGGTCGATTGACGCTGCGAGCTTCTGAAGTTCGGCTTCTTTTGCACGCTGGGCGTTCTGAAGGTTGCTGACAGTGCGGAGCGATACTTCGTTGAGGTCTTTTACAAGGTTATATTTTGCCATCACTGTATCCATGTCGTAGTAGCGGATGTTGGTGGTGGGGGCAAAGTTGTCGCCTGAAAGCTCGGTAGCAGTCGTGTTGGCAACTTCGGTTGACTCGGTTTTAGCGTTTGAGCACGCTACAGCCGCTATAGCAAGCAACAGCGCTCCTGACTTGGCGGCAAAATTTTTTTTGTTCATTATTTAAGGTTTTAATTTCTTTTAATATTAATGTAAGGACGATTTCGACTCATCACGGCTTGCACATGTGATGTTGCGCTTGCGCAGCGCCTCAATGTCGTGGACATGACCTGAGGGAAATTTTCCGCCCTTGACAAACAGAACTTTCACCCCGAGTAAAACCACTGCAATTCCAATCAAGATTATTGATAAAATCACTATTTTCATTGCCCGAAAGCGTTTTTACGGTGCAAATATATGAAAGAACTGTAAATTTTATCGTGTTTGTAAATTTTATTTTGTAACTTAGTCAGCGATTTAATGTTATTTTAACATTATTTTCTATAATTGAATTTTTTTTAATAGACAAAACATAAGATTTATGGAAGTAAAAGACCTGCAACCCCAATTGGTGTTTGGTATCTTTGACGAGATCACCAAGGTGCCCCGCCCCTCCAAGAAAGAAGGAAAAATACGTGAATTTTTGCTCAACTTCGCAAAAGAGCATAACATAGCCTCAAAGACCGACGAGGTTGGTAATGTAGTCCTCTCGGTGCCCGCTACTCCCGGACACGAGAATGCTCCTACCGTGATTCTTCAGGGGCACATGGACATGGTGTGCGAGTCCAATGACAAGAATTTTGACTTTGAAAACACCCCCATCAAGACTATCGTTGACGGCGAGTGGGTACACGCCGACGGAACTACGCTCGGTGCCGACAACGGTATCGGTGTCGCTGCATCGCTTGCCGCTCTGATTGATGATACGATCGTCCACGGTCCTATTGAAGTGCTTGTCACTGTCGATGAGGAGACCGGCATGACCGGCGCGTTTAATCTCGGCAAGGACATGATCACCGGCAAGATTCTCATTAATCTCGACTCTGAGGACGACGCAGAGGTGTTTGTGGGCTGTGCCGGTGGTGTTGACACGACGGCTACATTTAAATACAACCGTTCGTTTGCACCCACCGATTTCCAGTATTTCAAAGTAGATATTTCCAACGGTCAGGGTGGTCACTCGGGTGGTGACATACACCTCGGTCGTGCCAATGCCAACAAGTTGCTTGCCCGTTTCCTCTTCGGACTGTCAAAGAAACATGAGATCACGATAGCCGAGATCGATGGCGGTAATCTGCGTAATGCCATTCCGCGCGCGGCTCACGCTGTGTTTGGTGTGCACACCTCTAAAAAAGAGGAGATCCGTGTCGCTCTCAATCATTTTGTAGCTGAAATCGAAGGCGAGTATGCCGGTCTTGAACCGACTCTCAAGATTGAGCTCGAAAGTGTCGACGCCCCTGAATTTGTAATCGACTCTGACACTACGACCCATCTTGTACGTGCATTGTACTGCGCTCCTCACGGAGTTGTGTCGATGAGCCGTGATCTTGAAGGTCTTGTCGAGACATCGACCAATCTCGCTTCTGTCAAGATGAAACCTGATAATGAAATAGTGGTATGCACCAGCCAGCGTAGCTCGGTCGAGTCGCGCAAGTGGGATATCGCCAATCAGGTTGAGGCTGTGTTCCTCCTTGCCGGCGCACACGTGACTCACGGCGACGGTTACCCCGGATGGCAGCCCAACATGCACTCTCCGATCATGAAGATCGCCAGCGATGCTTACGAGGAACTCTACGGCGTGAAGCCCGCCATTAAGGCTATCCATGCCGGTCTCGAGTGCGGTCTCTTCAAGTCGGTTTATCCCGATCTCGACATGGTGTCGTTCGGACCGACTCTTCAGGGCGTTCACTCTCCGTCGGAGCGCATGCACATCCCCGCTGTGGAACGATTCTGGGGACAGCTCCGTCGTGTGCTTGAGAAAGTTGCCGACATGAAAGCTTAAAAACAGCTCTGTCGTTGACATTATTTATATATGGAACAACAATGGGGGCGTGGCGTCAGAAGTGGAACTGCGCCCCCTGTTATTTCTGATACAACGTTTATAAGTTATTGGCTATATGACTGACATTCTTCAGCAATATCATGTGCTCGGACTGACCATCGGCATCTCTACATTCTTGATTATCGGACTGTTTCATCCCGTGGTGATTAAGTGTGAATACTATTTCGGTACGCGTTGCTGGTGGTGGTTTCTGTTGCTTGGTCTCAGTGCGACAGTCCTGTCGCTGCTTGTCGATGACATCTTTCTTTCGACACTTCTCGGCGTGTTCGGATTTTCGTCATTCTGGACCATTAAAGAAATCTTCGACCAGAAAAAACGCGTTGAAAAAGGATGGTTTCCGCGTAATCCCAAGCGTGTCGGACGTAAAACCGACGCCTGATTGCTACAAATCCAATACAGTTTTTGCTTAATCGCGGCGTCACGTTTTATAAATCGGGATAAAAACCGTAAATTTGCAACGCAAATAGCTCACGGCAACCGCCGGCTTGTCAGCGTTGTGAAACGACAGCAATTCCGGAGTGCCGCCAGCGCAAAAATGTAAGTATGATATAATCTCTACAATTAAAGTTGTAAAATCAACTTTTAAATCACAAATCATGCCTTTTGGCTTTAGTCCTCTGCTCCCTGATAGAAGGGCGCGCAGGACATTTTTTTTGCCCGGAAGATAACGGAATTGTTGCAGTAACAGATTAATGCACATATTGGAGTAATAAAAGTCAGACGCCCCCGCAAACTTATCGGCGCCTCCCGATGTTATAAGTACATAAGATTGAAAAACAAAAAACAATATTATGGCAACTTCAATGACTAAAAGTATCAAAGGCACACGCACAGAGAAAAATCTCGTGATTGCCTATGTTAGCGAGTCAACGGCATATACCCGCTATACATTTTATAGCCAGCAGGCTACGAAAGAAAATTACTATCCTATCGCAAAAGTGTTTGACGACACAGCTGCCAACGAGCTCCACCACGCCAAGATTTTCTTTAAATATCTTGAAGGAGGATCGGTGCCCGTCACGGTCAACGTCGATGCCGGCGTCATAGGCGACACAGCGTCAAATCTTGCAACCGCAGCATCTGAAGAACTTTCGGAAGGCGTCGATCTTTACACCAATGCCGCCAAAGTTGCCGACGAAGAAGGATTCGCCGAAATCGCGGCACACTTCCGTGCGATAGCCGACATCGAGGCACGACACCGTCGCCGTTTCGAACATTATTTGAAACAGGTGAAAGACGGAACCGTGTGGAAACGCGATCATGCCATCAAATGGCAGTGCCTTGTCTGCGGATTTATCTATGAAGGTACAGAGCCTCCTACAGCATGTCCCGCATGCAATCACCCCTATCAGCACTACATGGCGCTCGACTATGAGCTCTGACCCTCTCCCAAAAAGAAAAAATTAAAATATATTATAAAGCAGCGCGACAGCAGCCTTGATATCCCGTCAAGGCTGCTGCCGTGCTGTCCGTAGTGCTGCTATTCGCCGCAGCCGTGTTATCGTAAACCGTCCGGCGGAATAAACAGAATAAAAATATCCCCCGGTTGTGAGTTAATTGTGAAGTTAATTGACGGAAACGCTTGCATAGGTCAAAAACTCTTTTTAACTTTGCACTCGGAAGGAAAGCCCAGATGGCGGAATCGGTAGACGCGCTGGTCTCAAACACCAGTGGAGTAACATCCATGCCGGTTCGATCCCGGCTCTGGGTACTGAATTGGGGAGTTTTTTAAGGCTCCTCAATTTTTTTGTAATTAGGTCTCTTTTACATTGACACGATGTCCTTTCTTCCTGTTCCGGCTCTTCAGACTATGTGCGTAGAATTTATTTTATCCTCAAATAGCTTTAACACTTCAACCGGTTTTTGCTGCTGATCCGAATAAATTTAACTTATCAATATTCAGGTTCATAAAACAGACGTCACCAATGAAACTACTATTAATCTCATGGTGACGCCTCTATGAAAGAATTGAAGAAAACTATTCGTTAATAATTGATGTAAGAACCGTTTGGCTCAGAATCATTCTATCCTCCGGAATTTTAGCTGTTGCAACTTCAACAATTTTCTTTAGCGAAAGCGTTGTAGAAACTCCCTTATCTAACAATTGCCATTCTTTCAAAGAAATGCCATAGGCTTTATTCAACTTATAGATGAGTACATCTTCATCTATATCATATTCCGTAATATATAGAGGGTTTACATTCTGTCGGGTAAATGTTGACTCAATGATGTTGCTTGCTTGCGACAGGCAGACTGCTTTTCTGCAACTATACACAAACCAATAATATTCAACTTCCGGCTCACCATATTTATTAATGACAATGGAATATTCTTCATCTGTTAGATCAAGATGGTATGCAGTATTTAAGGCTTTGGTAAGCTCTGCCCATTTCACCTTGCACATATCCGTAGAATATTGATTATTGTCACCCCAGCGTTCTTTGTGAAAATTATAACAACATTTTCTAACAACATCCGAAATATCCAGGGTTCTATCATTGTCAGTTGCTTTAGCCATAGATCTATCTACGGAAGTTTTGATAGAATCCGTTGAACTGATCCCTTTTTCTGAAATGGTTGCGGAATTCATTTCATTCAGTAGTTTCTGAGACTGCATTGTCAAATTTCCTCCCTTGGAAAGAATTGGTGTATCAAGCACGGACTTGATTGCTGAGGCTAAACTTACGCTTGCTGCCACGCTTTCTTTCTGCTTTTGACTGAATGAACGGAAATCCACTCCATGTTCATTTATTGCCTCTTGCATATGTTCAATTGTTACATCGAAATATTTTTGTAGTTTGTCGAGCAATTTGCTGAACATATTGGCTCGCTTGGCAATTGCGTTACATAAATCAACAGCCGCACCCATTTCACTTGAATATCTTTGAGCTTGGGCTAAATTCGAGTACGCCTCATCTTTTGCTTTACTTGCTTTCGCACCTACAATCAGTCCCATAATAGCTAATGCAGGTCCGGCTACTAATCCCCCAAGCACCATAGTACCACCAGCTATCCCAAGACCTCCCGCAGCGAGAGAACCTCCACCAAAAAACGCCAAAGTCGCGTTGGTGGCAGCTGCGCCACTCAAACTGGCTATAGCTGTACCTGTAGAAGCAGCTGCAAACGTTCCTGCCGCACTATAAGCTCCGAAGGCAGTCAAAGCCCCTCCGAGCGCACCACCCCCAATACCTCCGATTATCGATGTGGCAAAATTACCTAAATCCTTTAATTCTGATAGGGATTGGCTGTCTATTTTAAAGTTGGACAATTCGTTAGTACCTATCGATTGTCTAAAGTCAACATTTTTCAACTTTTCAAATGTTTTGACAAAGTTGTTCATGCTGTAATTTAATACAGAAACCTTAGTCTTACCTAGAGATTCAAGGCTTCTTCCACTTTCCCTACGAGCAGTATTAATGCGTTTTTTTGCTTCATCAACTATCTCGTTAGCTTTTTTATTTGTTTTGTTAGCTTGATTTGTGTCAACAGCAGCCTTGACTGATTTTCCAATTCCAAGTGCTCCTGTGGCAGCCGCAACTGCAATAAATAATAGTGGTAATGGCATATATTAAAGTATTAAAGGTATTTCATTGTTGTCCATGAATGATTCAAACTCATCCATTGTTTCATATTGAATATTGCCTCCCAATTGTTGGGTTATCTTATTTGCTCCCGAAATAAAGAGATCAATGTCATCCGACAGAAGAGCCGAGTCCATATCAGCAAAAGCAGAATTAAAAACACATTGGTAATCATGAAAGTATTGTGATGCAATACTATTCATTTCTTTGCGACATTCCCGAATATAATTAATTGCATCAGCACATTCTTTTTCAATCCGAATTCGGTTTTCTCTTGATATTTTAGCCTCCTTTAAGGACGTGGTCAATTCATTATAGAAAGTTGAACTCAATGCGTAACCAACCATAGATCCAACCATAGCTCCAACCACAGGGATGGGAATTGCCGCTTGACCTACAATGGCAAACAGAGTACTACTTATATGTCCTGCTCCTTTATCTCCAATTTCTTCTAAAAGCTCAACACCTGAAATTTGACCTTTAGCATAACGGCTCATAGATTTCCCTAAATCGATAGTGGCTGTTACAATCATTGCCGGGGCGTTTGTCTTTGAGAGTGTCCTGATTGTACTCCCCGAGGCATTTTGCATAGTTGCTTTAATAGTTGAACCGGCAAATGCCGTAGCATATCCAACTATTGCCCCCTTTCCGGTGTCAATAGTGATTGATTTGGCAGCCTCTAATGGCTCGAGGTCTCCCTTTATAACTAAGACTGAATTTCTAATCAAAGATATTCCACCTCCAACAAGCGCACCAGTCTTAGCCTGTTCAAGTCCTGCTCGGTGTGAAATTCGCACAATATCCTTAGCTGTAGAGATTTTAGGATGAAGTCTTGCTTCTATAGCCTCCTTATTAGATATTCCACTATCCTTGACTAACGTTTTTATTTTCTTGTATCTGTCAATATCTTCTTTGAGTTTATTAACTAATTCTTTGTCCCCGGTGGACTGAGCATATTCAAGTTGTTGTTGAAGACTTTGTATTTTCTGCTCAGCTTCTTGTAATATACCTGGATAAAAATCGCTTGGAACGGTTATTTTTGCATCAGCATCAATATACTTTTGAAATTTTTTTGATGCCAACTTATTAAGACATGCTTTGGGAGAATTTCCAACAAATTTCATTTGTTCACCTGATCCCAAAACCACAACACCATCTTCATCAAGCAAAACATGATCATAAAGAGGATCATTGACTCTTCCTAAGTCATCGGTTCGGGAATATCTTTCCTTAGATCCCGATATAATATTTTCAGCATTCTTTCTTGCCGTATACTTGTCCTCGGCAGCATATCCAGCCTGTTGCTTGATATTTTGGGAAGCGTAATCTTTATTGATTTTGCTCTCAGAGGTTTTCTTTAGCCCACGCACAAGCTTTTTCCCATGCTCATTATCAATACCTGAATATGATACTAAATGTTCTTTTGATGCAGACCCATAACGCGAGACTACCTCATTAGCAGCACCGGATTGAGCAGCTAAGTCAAGAGACTCATGTTTTCTCTTCTTTGTCATTGTGTTATACGCTTCTATAAATGATAAGTTTGACGATGAAATTTACTTTCAATATGCAAGACCAAAGCAAACCTATAGAAAGATTGATCCACAACTATTGGAGGTAATTAATTGTTGTATGGACTTTGTGAGGCACCATTTACACGTAATATGCCCGAAAAAATTAAATCAGCGAGATAACTTTTTGATTTTCAAATTGTTAACTCGCTGATTTTGTGCCCAGAACAGGACTCGAACCTGCACGCCTCGCAGCACTCGCACCTGAAACGAGCGCGTCTACCATTCCGCCACCTGGGCTTTGCGGCTACAAAGGTAAATATAATTTGGATAACGTCAAAGTTTTTTGAGGAATTTTTGGAAGGTAGTTTTAACGGTCTAGTTTCGTAGAGTCCGGGAGTAATTGCGACGGAGTGAAGATTTCATGTCGCCGCAGCATTATCAGGGGGGGTATGAGCAAATCGTAGCGAGTATTAATAAATCGAGGGGAAGGTGCGAACAAATAGAGGTGGTGGAGAACAAATCGTGACGAGTGAGAGCAAATCGTGATAGGTGTTAACAAATCGGGGTGGTGAATTGAACAAATCGGGGTGGTGAATTGTCATTATTAATGAGGGAATGATTGAATCTGTGCCGTGTTTGCGCTCCGTCAAGTGATGTTGCCGGGAGTTGCCGTAGCGGTAAATTTCATTTGTTTCAATATTAAATCACATTTATGTAATTAAGTTATAAAGACATAATATCATGATGTTTCTGAATTTTATTCCGCCGACCGGAGCTGTCGAATCGACGAGTGTTCCCCTCGTAAGCGATCCTGTCAACCTCAGTCGTTTTGTCAGCGAGACGGCTGGTTTTTCCTATGTCATAGCGCGTTTCATAATGGATATTGTCGACTGGATTCTCGGGATATTCGGTCTTGAGCACAACGACACCTTGGTGACTATCCTATATTCGGCGGTGGTCCTTGGGGTTGCCGTCGTGATAGGTTATGCCGTACAGTGGATCGTGTTGTGGATCGTGAAGGCTATAGCGCGGCGGTGGAATTCCGACACTTACTACGCACTGACCCGCCAGCGCTTTTTCCACAAGATATGCCGCATCATCCCTCCGTTGGCGTTTCTTACCCTGATACAGTTCACGTTGTCCAACCACAATGCCCTGCTGAGCCTGTTTACACGCATCACGGCTATTTATATCGTTGTCGTGGTCACGATATCGTTGTCGGCTCTGGTGATGACCGTCTGGGAACGTGTCAACGCCCGTGCCAACAAGCGCAAGCTTCCGTTGAGCGGACTTGCCCAACTTGCCAAAGGGATACTATGGATTATCGCTGTTATAATCATTGTCGCCATCATTGTCGACAAGTCGCCCGGACGTCTGCTGACAGGTCTCGGTGCATTCTCCGCTGTCATCATGCTCATTTTCAAAAACAACATATTGAGCCTTGTCGCCGGCGTTCAGCTTTCGGAGAACGACAGTCTGCATGTAGGCGACTGGATCCAGGTCGACGGCACCAATGCCAACGGTACGGTCCAGGATGTGTCGCTTGTTGCCGTCAAGGTGCTCAACTGGGACAAGACCACCACCACGCTCCCGCCTTACAATCTCATAAGTTCAGGTTTCACCAACTATCGCACCATGCAGGAGAGCAACACCCGTCGTATCTGCCGCAGCTATATGATCGACGCCGACAGTGTGCTCCCCGCCACCCCTCAGATGCTCGACCAGATCAAGCAGAATGTCCCGTTGATGCGTGATTTCATCGACCGCAAGCTCGCTCAGAGAGCTGCAGGCAATGTCGCCGACGTAGACAATCCCGACGGGCTCGTCAACGGCACCATCGACACCAATCTCGGTCTGTTCCGTGCCTATATGAAGATGTGGCTTGACGCCAATCCTCATATATCTCATGACAGCGACTGTTTCGTCTCGACGCTCCCGCAGACCCCCAACGGCATTCCCTTCCAGGTCTATTGTTTCACGGCGACGTCGAAATGGTTCCCTTACGAAGCCATCCAGGACTCCGTGTTTGAACATCTTGCCGCTATGTTGCGCTATTTCCATCTTTACACATTTGAGAATGCCTCGGGTCGTGACGCCATCATTGAAGGCTATCTCGGATCGAAACCGGCAATCGATACCATCTACGGTATTCCTTATCCCTTCTTCCAGTCTCCCGGTTCGCCCGTCACTCCGGCTCCCGCCCCCGCGGCAGCGACGCCGCCCCCTTCGGGTCCCGCCGCTCCTCAGCAGCCGTCATCTGCTGCTCCCGCCGCCCCGACTGTTAAATAAGTGTTAAAACCCGACGGTTCCGGTTCATCTGTCGAGCCGTTGCCGCCTGATAAAGTTTATTTTTCTTAAATGTGCCGTGTAATCTCGCGCGGCATATTTTTTTATTGCTAACTTTAAACCGGAAGAAGTCATCGGGAGCGCCTGTGTCGCTTTCCGTCGGCAGCTTTTCCAATAACAATACAAGATTCATAACATTACGGGTCATTACCATGAAAAATAAGACATCAGCGGCTTCCGGGTCGCTAAGCGATAAACGTTGGGCGCGATGGACAGCGCTGTTCCTCTTGTCGGCAACAATGCTTTTTGCCTCAATCTTCACCTGGTCGTTCTCGCCCCTCCAGTCCACCCTTGAGCTGACCGAGGGCTGGGATCCTGCGACCTACGGCAACTTCTCGGCATCAGTCTCGTTTCTCAACGTCTTTGTTTTCTTCCTGCTCATCTCGGGCGTGATACTCGACAAAATGGGCGCCCGCTTCACCGCCATCCTTGCCACGTCGGTGATGACCTCCGGCGGACTGATCTGTTTCTGGTCGCTCACCGAGTCCTATGCCCATAGCCCCATTGCGTCGTTGATGGATTCCATCCTCAACCTGCCGCGCTCATGGTGGAACATCACCCCCTTCTACGACGGCATGCCCTCGTCGGCTAAATTTGCTTCGATCGGCTACATGCTCTTCGGCTGCGGCATCGAGATGGCGGGCATCACCGTCTCGCGCAGCATCGTCAAGTGGTTTGCCGGCAAGGAGATGGCCCTTGCCATGGGCATCGAGATTGCCTTTGTGCGTCTGTCGACAGTGGTAGTCTTTCTCTGCGTCCCTGCCATCTCGGTCTGGGGTGGGGTGACCAGCGTCTCGCGTCCCGTCGGGCTCGCACTGTTCCTGTTGGCGCTCGGTCTCATGTTCATGATTGTCTACTTCTTCATGGATCGCCGTCTCGACAAGGAGACCGGAGTTGAGGAGAAGAAGTCTGACCCCTTCAAGCTCTCCGATCTGAAATATCTTGTCACCTCTAAAGTGTTCTGGATCGTCGCCTTGCTTTATGCCACATGCTACTCGGCGATCTTCCCGTTTCAGAACTATGCCGCCAACATGCTTCAGTGCAATATCGGCATTTCCACCGAGGACGCCGGGTTCATCTTCTTCATCTTCCCCCTTGGCGCCGCAGCGCTGACACCATTTGTCGGCAACTATCTTGACCGCCACAAGCGAGCCGCCACGATGCTTATCATCGGCACGTCGCTCATGATGGTGTGTCATCTGACATTTGCACTCCTGCTCCCGGCGACCCGCTCGGCTTTTGTCGCTTTCGGAGCCATAGTCTTGCTCGGAGTGGCGTTTGCGCTTATCCCCGCGTCGCTCTACCCCTCGGTTCCCCGCATCGTGAGTCCCAAGCTGCTCGGTTCAGCTTACGCCGCTATCCTGTGGATCCAGAATCTCTGTCTCTACGGCTGTCGTAAGGGAGTCGGCTCACTCCTCCGGTCGGTCAACCCCGACGTGACTGATCCGATGAAATACGACTACACCATCCCGATGCTCGTCTTTGCCACCCTGGCTGCCGCAGCTATCATCCTTGCCGTGACGCTGAAAGGGCTTGACCGTCGCCGTCATTACGGTCTCGACACCCACGAGCCATCGCCCGAATTGAAAAACGAGATGGAGCTCGAGTCCGTCGAGTGAGCCCCGTGCCGACACTCCCTCTGCCGTCGTTCTCCCGCGTGACCTTATTGATAAAAACCGGCGGCGGAGAGTCACCTGTGATTGGTTGCTCTCCGCCGCCGGTTTCGTTATGTTTCAGCCGTAGCTGCGCGATTGTCAGAGTTGTGAGCGATAGTGTTCCACCGCCTTTTTGACCGAGCCGTGCAGGAAAAGCATGCGCTTGGCGTCCTCGTAGGGGACTGAAAGCTCCTCGGCGATCATCCGTGAGCCGCGGTCCACGAGCTTCTGATTGGTAATCTGCATGTTGACCATTCTGTTGCCCTTGACCCTGCCGAGCTGTATCATCGCTGCTGTCGAGATCATGTTGCATATCATCTTCTGGGCGGTTGCCGACTTCATGCGCGAGCTTCCCGTCACATATTCCGGTCCTACGACAGGAGTGATGGCTATTTCGGCGACCTCGGTAATCGGTGCTCCGGGATTGGATGTGATCGCCGCCGTCAGCAGCCCCTTTTCACGAGCCGTCTTGAGCGCACCTATCACATAAGGAGTCGTTCCTGATGCCGCGATGCCTACGAGCGTATCCATCGGCGCGACGCCTTCCGCCTCCAGGTCCAGCCATCCCTGCTGAGGATCGTCCTCGGCGTTTTCCACAGCCGATTTCATCGCTATGTCACCGCCCGCGATGATTCCCACCACCCAGTGCGGGTCCATGCCGTAGGTCGGCGGTATCTCCGTAGCGTCTATGACCCCGAGACGTCCTGATGTTCCGGCGCCGATATAGAACAGGCGACCGCCGTGTTTCATGCGTTCCACCAGTCCGGTGATGAGACGCTCCACTTCCGGGAGTACTTTCTCCACCGCGTAAGCGACTTTCTTATCCTCGTTATTGATGTCCTGAATTATTTCAGCGACACTCTTTTTCTCCAGATTGTCATATAGCGAGGGTTTCTCTGTGATTTTTTCAAACATAGCAAGCGAAAAATAATTGGTTTGATGTTATGCGCTTTAGGCGGTTTTTAATATCTGTGAAATTCGATAAGACCCTCGAGCGGATTCTTCACGACCTTACCGAGCCGGCATCCCGAGGCTTCGGCGGCTTCGGCAAGCACCTCCTTGTAGTAGTAGGCGATTGACCCCACGAAGTTGATCGGATAGTTCTTGTAGTCGGGGTAGTTGGAGATATTGCGTTTGAAGAATGCCTTGAACGAGCCGAGCACTATCTCCTTTATAGCCGGATGCCCGAGGTTCTCGAGCAGGAACGGCGACAGCGAAGCGAGAAATCTGTTGGCTCCCGGCTCGGAATATACGCGGGTGACGACCTTTGCCATGTCGAGATCGTAGGTCTTGAGAAATTTTTCGGTAATGTCGGTCGGTAGCTGACGCTTGAGCATGTCGGAGACAAGGAGCTTGCCGAGCACGGCGCCGCTTCCCTCGTCACCGAGGATATATCCCAGGGCAGGTACGTTATCTATGATTTTCTCGCCGTCATAAAGGCATGAGTTGGCTCCGGTACCGAGGATACATGCTATGCCGCGTTCATGACCGCAAAGCACACGTGCGGCGGCAAAAAGGTCGGTCTCGACCTCTATCACTTCGGCTGGGATGAAGCGTCGTAAGATATTCCTTATTTTGTCTCGGGTCGCCTGGGACACAATTCCGGCGCCGTAGAAATAGATTCGGTCTATTTTGTAATCTGCAACTTCGGGGGCTATCTCGGTTTCAGTTATTTCTGTCAGTATCTCGTTGGAAAGCACTACGGCGTTCATGCCGCGTGTCTTGAAACGTTTGACAATCTCACAACCGTGATCTACAACTCCCCAGTCAACTTTAGTACTTCCGCAGTCAGCTACGAGTATCATATTGTCCTGTTATTACAATAAAAGTTTATAATTAATGAAAAAGGCTAACAAAGGTAGCAATTAATCAATAAACTAACAAATAATACTCTAATTTTATTTAAATTTTAAAAACAAAACTGCTGTTTTTCTAATTTTTTTTCATGGTGTCAAACTCGTGTAACCCGCTTGACAGAGTTATCAGAATACAGAATGATTATTTATCTTTTTGATATTCAGCGGGTATTGTCGAGGCGTTCCCGTCGCGGGTTGCGACAAATTGAGGTGACATGATTTCCACGCCGGCTTCATTAAAGATGTCCTGTATGTTCTGGTGCAGGTCCGACATGATCTGAGCCTGCCGGTCGGCATCCTTGATGTATGCATTTATCTGATAACAGGGATAGTAGTCCTGGAGATCAGTCTCGAGCACGAACGGTTTGGGATGTTCGAGCACTCCGGGCGTCAGACGTGCCGCGTTGATGAGCAGCTGATGGACCTGACGCCATGGCGCGTCATATCCGATCGTGACGGTCGTGTGGATAATAAGCCCGAACTGACGTGCCGATGCGCTGTAATTGACCGTGTGCGACGACATGATGAACGAGTTGGGGATCGTCACGACCTCGTTTTTAGGCGTACGCAGGCGCGTTACAAACGGCGTTTTTTCGATCACGTTTCCCGTCGTGTCGTTAAGCTTGATGCGGTCGCCGAGCTTAAACGGCCGCATGTAGGTGATGACGAGACCTGCGATTATATTACCTATCACGGTGCTTGATCCGAGCGATACGATGATACCGACAAACACCGATATGCCCTGGAACACCCCCGAATTTGACCCCGGCAGATAGGGGTATATCATCGCTATCATGAAGGCGTAGAGCAGGAAACGTATGATGTTGAACGTCGGCTGAGCCCAGTCGGGGTAGAAGCCGGTGATTTTCAGTTTCTCGTTTTCAATCTCGGTGGCTATGTACTGGATTCCCTTTATAAGATATTTGATGCAGAACCAGATGACCAGGATGATAAACAGATTGGGTACATAGTCGACAATCGACATTCCTATCATCTTGACCGGCTCGATGATATATCGGAATATCGTCAGCGCGAGTTTCTCGGTCTGCGGGAAAATGGCGAAAAGCACCGGCACGGTGAATGTCAGCTGTATCAGCAGCACGATGTATCGCAGCACGTTGCTGAAGAAGATCAGTATCCGTCCGAGCTGGCGCTTGTTGATCAGTTCGTAGTCGCGTATGATGACCGGCTTCAGACGATGCTGCTTGAAGCGTATGATGACGCGCCGCAGCTTGCGGAACAGGTAATTGGTGAGTTTGATCAGCAGATACTGCAGCAGGATGACCAGAAGGAACATCGCGCAGCGGGTGATAAACTTCAGCACGCTGTGCTCCTTCTTCATGGCCTCGATTTTGGCTGACAGGACAGGGATATATCGGGCGGCAAGTTCCTGTCTTGTCATTCCTTCCCAGAGACCGTCCTGGTCGGTAAGGCTGAGGATCACGCGGTTGCCGTACATGATGTCGATATAGCTCTCGTTGTCAAGCGTGTAGATAGAGTCTTTGCGCATATTTCCACCCTTGGCTATTTTTCCCAGATTGTCATTTATCATTTCAGCACGGTCGTGAGCCGAATATCCTCCGCGTGAGGAGTAGAGCATGAACAGTGTGTCGCCCGATACAATTACCGCTACACCCGGCGTTATCGAGCGCAGCGAGTCGATGCGACGCTGCTGCATCTCTTTCTTTATCGAGTCGGCGGCATGATTCTGATTGAGCGTGTTGTTGAGTTCCGTGCGCAGAATTATTTCGTTGAGTTTCATCTCCCGTAGCTCCGACTCCATCTCCAGCAGCCTTAAGGAGTCCCGTCGGTGACGTTCCTCGACAGTCAGCGGCTCCTGACCGTCGGTATTCAGAGAATCGCCTTCCTCGCTGTTAAATGTAGTCTTGATAAGCTGTTCAGCCTTTTCTATCAACTGAGCCTCGGCATGGAAGCATGATGCACACATCCCTGCGAGTATAACGAGGTAAACTAATAACCGATTCATATTCAAGACTGCTTTATTAAACTGATATGACTGCGATAAAAATATGAGATTCTTACGGGTGCGATAAGGAGTCGCAACCTCTTTCCGCAAAGATAGCATAATTCTTTATAATCGGCACAATTTCCCTCCAAAATTCCCGGTATCTTATTAGCATGATACTGAAATAGTATGTTTCGTAATAATTGATTTATGTATTATTTATTATATTTGTGAATGGATTTTTACCACTGACAATGATATGTCAGATAAAATTAAATGAATCGTTATTTCGAAATTATGTGAATTATGGCTCAGGCAAAGTTTAATATTATTGGTATAGAGATATTTGAGCCATGCTCGAAGAATCTGAAAAAGGTCCTGGACACTGATACGGTCTATTTTTTCAACAATGAGTATGTGCAGTTGCCTGGAGGCGGTGTGGTTAAGCGTACCGACGGCATGAAGATTCCCGATGATTTCTTCGCTATCGGTGACCACCGTATTGATAATCTCTTGGTCAATGTCTCGTGCGTCGTAGGCAAGAATGGCGACGGTAAGAGTTCGCTGATAGAGATACTGATACGCCTGCTCAACAACTTCGCTTATCTGAGCGGTTTCCTCTCTGATTGCGGAACTTTGAAATTCATCCCCGGTCTCTATGCAAGGTTGTATTATGCTGTCGGCGACATAGTTTGCCATATTACATGCCGGGATAAAACGATTTCCCTCACAATCGACGGGACAGATGTATTTACCCGATCGATGCAGAAAAACTTGAAAAGCCGGTACGACAAAAGAGCGTTACAGACTTACAAGGATTTTCTGTTTTATACGTTGGTTAACAATTATTCCCTGTATGCCTATAACACTGAAGACTTTAAGAGTGAGACCGATGAGTCGGAAGAAAAAAATGCATGGATAGCGGCGCTGTTTCATCGCACCGATGGATATCAGACGCCGATAGTCCTTTCTCCCAAAAGGGAGCGTGGTGTCATAGACATCAACAATGAGCATGATCTGTCGTTGCAGCGTCTACGTGAGCTGTTTTTCGATTGCAGCCATGGGAAATACTCCATCAGAGCTGATGAGCGCGTCGAGGGTTTTGCGTTCAATCTTGATAAGGAACCTAAGTTACTGAATGAAATCCTGAGGGATTATATGCTTGATAGCAGGAAAGGAGCCCGCAATATAATTCATTTCCGTGGCAGTTATAATCGTGATAAGCTCAATCTTAACATCAAGACCGATACTGTGTTCAAGCAGAATCTGGAATTCTGGAGAGCATTTGACGTTGAACTGTTTAATACGCCGTTATGGCGTAAGGCGTCAGTTTTTGCGGCTAAGAATGAGTGGGAAACCGACTTGCAGGTATATTTCCGGTTGATGTCGGAGCAGATGAAAGCTAAAAGAGTCGACCGGCAGTTGCGTCAGAAGATGGAAGAAACCCGACAGAGGTCGGGTGGCATGACTTTCCTTCAGTTTCAGCGTATAATTCTGGTCTATGAGGTGTGGAAAAAGTGGATTGAGCTCCGACCTGACCTCGTCCCGATGTGTACGGTGGCACCCATGGGTAAAAACGCTTTTCACTATGTTGTCAATTACCTTATATACAAAACGATACGTGTATTTGAGGTCTATCCCGATTATTTCTCCAATGAATTGCCGGAGTATGAGACACCTCAGCATTTCTTTAATGATGATGTGCGTCGGCATGCGCTTGATAAGATGTTTGCCACCCTTATGGAGGATATTGGTACGACTCATTCTCATATTACGCAGAAGTTGCGGCAGTCATTATATTATCTTGAGAATTATAAAACGCAGTCCTACTATAATAGAATTGCGACAGATAACACGGCTGAAATGCAGCAGATACAGAATTTAGGCTTTTCAAGCTACGTGGATTGCGAGGCTTACTATCAGGCTATAAAGGATAAGGATGATGTTGCCGGGACTCTTCCTCCACCTGTATTCAAGGGCGAGTTCTTGTTTTCCCGTAAGGGCGGAACACTCTATCCGATATCAAGAATGAGCTCTGGTGAGCGGCAACTGCTCAATTCAGCGAGCGCCATTGTCTACCATCTGAAAAATATCTCACGATCAAGAGAGAGCGGGCTGAAGTTTGTGTACAGCAATGTTAACGTAGTGATGGAAGAGGTTGAACTCTATTTCCATCCTGAGTATCAGAGGCGTTTTGTGAATTACCTATTGGATCAGCTCAAGCAGATACGACCGTTAAAACCGCTGTCACTGAATCTGCTGTTTGTGACCCATTCACCATTTATATTGTCGGATATACCGAAATGTAATGTCTTGTTTATGAATGAAGGTCGTCCCGATTACAGTATGCAGGAGGACACGTTCGGCGCTAATGTTCACACGTTGTTACGCAACGGATTCTTTCTTGATACAGTGCCCGTCGGCGAGTTTGCAAAGATAAAGATAAATGATATGTTTGCGTTGCTCAATAAGTCTCGACCGCTGACTCATTGCGAGCTGGAACTGTTGAAGACTGAAATCTACCTGGTCAGTGAACCGTTGCTGCGGTCCCAGTTGCTGAAATTGTACTCCCAGCGAGTTGCCGTGCAAAACAGTAGTCTTGAGCAGATAATCGAGCAAATGGAACAACGCCTTAAACGTCTGGAGGAAAATCAGTATGATAAAGATTGAAAGATATAATCTGCAACACATCGCTGAACGATATTTCTCGATGTTGAATGACTGGCGTCTCAATCAAAGTAATTCCCGGCTGTCTGAGTTGGCAAAAATCCCCGTACAGCAGTTCCGGGAGCTTATACTGTGCCCGCCCGGAAAGCTGGGGACCTTTATTGATCAGACCGGTATCGATACATCGGTATTCCCGCCGGCGTATGGGGCTTTCTTTTATAATAAATTTGTTGACGGAGCAACAAAAGAGAATGTCTCATATTGGTTATCCCGTCAATTGAACGTGCGCGTTTGCCCCTATTGTAATCGCACGTATACATTTACGGTCAAAAAATGTCGAAACGGTAAAGTCACGCGTGTCAGACCTGAGTTCGATCACTTTTATCCTAAAAGCAATCCTCGGTATCGGCATCTTGCCTTGTCATTTTACAATCTGATACCGTCATGCCAGATATGCAACCATGTAAAGATCGATCATCTCATCGAGTATCATCCATATATAGGCAGTGTCGCCAGTGGCGGAGAACCGTATTTCGAGGTACAGGTAAGTGGTACACAACGGAATGATCAGTTGTTTCCCGAAAATCCTGTTGTCTTGATAAAGAATCCAGATAAAAATACCCAAGTCCTTGCGTTGGACGAATTGTATAAGGTACATACCGACTATGTGAAAGAACTGTTGGACAAGATACAGGCATATAACCATTCGTTATATGACCCGTTGATAAGTTCTTTTCAGATGTCAGGAAAAACCGCCGACTATATCGACCGTCTGATCTGGGGAACATCAGTCGATACAACCCAATTTGACAAGCGCCCGCTGTCGAAACTCACCCATGATATCCTCCACCAGTTTGACATAATATAATGAAAACCGGTATCAGCCGCCTTTGACGAATAATTTGTCGTAGTGTAGCGCCACCTTCCGTTTACACAG
Source organism: uncultured Bacteroides sp. (assembly GCA_964442005.1). Taxonomy (GTDB): domain Bacteria; phylum Bacteroidota; class Bacteroidia; order Bacteroidales; family Muribaculaceae; genus JAAVFS01. The sequence goes on from CAYTWG010000013.1 coordinate 45,802, forward strand.
AGGTGCAAATTGAGTATATACGGGAAGATTGCAGCAACTCGGACCTTCCGATTAGATGATGTTACTTCTTAATGCAGCGCATGGTGAAGTGTGGTTATCTTTTCGTGCACCTCACCGGCAGGGCATCAACCATGCTTTTCGTGCCTGCAGAGTAATAAGGGGCTGTATAAGTTCCTGTATTTGTGGCAGAAGTAGGAAGCGCGGTATGGGGACCTGTAACCCAAAGGAAAGCATTCTCGCCACGATACAAGTCAAA
>CAYTWG010000014.1:0-42701 GCA_964442005.1 uncultured Bacteroides sp.
ATGGAACAACTCGAAATACTATACCGACTTCTTCCCCCTCTGGACCGGAAACCATGGTACTCAGCTTCTTGAAGCTGCTAAAGCCTATGACAACTATCTGACCTCAGGCTACTACTCATCCAACGTCCCCGCGCCCTCGGTCGACAACTCCAACAATGAGAACGAAGGCTCACAGTACTACATCGAGGACGGCTCGTTTATACGCCTCAAGACCCTCTCGGTAGGCTACACTCTTCCCGAAAAGTTACGCCACAAACTCCAGCTCAAGAACGCCCGCGTATATTTCCAGGCTCAGAACGTATTCACCATAACCCGATACAGCGGTGCTGACCCCGAAGGTCTCGGCTACCCCTACGCTCTTCCACGCCAGTACACGTTCGGCATCCAGTTTGGTTTCTAAACATCAATCTTTAAATCTGAAAAATAATGAAACTCAAAAATATATTTCTCGCAGCGCTTACCACAATGACACTCAGCGCCTGCAGCGACGACTTTCTTGAAAACAAGCCCCAGGGTCCACTCTCAGAAGGCAACATGAACGACCCGGAGGCAGTAGATCTCCTCGTGAGCGGCGCCTATGCAACATTTGGCTGCCGATATGCCGACTCCAACGACCCGCACCTCTTCCCGGTGACCAACTGGAGCTACGGCGAGGTTCGTGCCGACAATGCCTACAAGGGGGGCGGTGGCGAGACTGACCTTTGGGAAATCCACGACATGGAAACGGCTAAGATACAGCCTAACAACGGATTCCTCGACGGAAAATGGTTTAACGTCTACTGCGGCATCTCACGATGCAACTCGGCGATACGTGCCATCACCCGTGCCGACGAGAACGTCATCGCCAACAAAAAGACCCGCATTGCCGAGGTTCGCGTCATCCGCGACCACTGGTACTTTGAACTCGTGCGTCTGTTCAACCGCGTGCCCTACATGGATATCGACCTTCCTGAAAATCAGTATCAGAATGTACGAAACGACGAGTTCACACGCGACCAACACCTCGCCCGCATCGCCGCCGACCTTCTGGATGCCGCCGATAACCTGCCCGAGACACAGTCGGAAATAGGACGCATCAACCGCCGCAGCGCTCTTGCCTATGCAGCGAAAGTCAAACTTTATCAGGCTTACGAACAGGACGCATCAACCAATGAGGTCATAAACATCAATAAGCAACTCATGCAGGAGGTTGTTGAGATCATCGACCGCGTGCAGGGCTACGATCTGCTCGCCGACTTCCAGCAACTCGACATGCTCGAATATGAGAACGGTCCCGAGTCAGTGCTCGCAATCCAGTTCTCCAAGGATGACGGCTCAAGCGGTGTAGGTCGCATCAACTGGAGCACCCTCCTGAACTCGATGACAGGTCCCGGCTGTCCGTGGCAGGGTGACGGTTTCTTCCTCCCATCACAGGACCTCATCAACGCTTATCAGACTGATGCCAACGGTCTCCCCGTGTTTGACTATCAGAGTCTCCCCGACTACGGCAAGGTGACATTTGCCGAAAACGGAGACTACTCGCTCGAGAATATCGACGGCAATGTTGACCCCCGTCTTGACTTCGTAATCGGTCGCCCGACCATACGCTACAAGACATTCACCGAACGCCCCTGCGGTCTCTGGGTGCGCAACAGCGATGTCTACGGCTACAACAACACCAAACGTTTCTGGCTCTCACCCGAGTCGCCCGACGCAACGCAGGGCTGGCCGTGGGGCGCATCGGCTCTCAACTGGCAAATTATACGCTATGCCGATCTACTCCTTTACAAGGCTGAGGCTCTGATAGAGATAGGCGGTGCCGGTCTCGACGAGGCTCGCCAGCTCATCAACCGTGTGCGTCAGCGTGCCATGAACAGTGCCTATGTCAAAGATTTCAACTCGCCTGAAAAAGACGCTGCCAATTACAAAATCGGTCTCTATCCCGCCAATGGATGGACTCAGGAATATGCCCGCCGCGCTCTACGCACCGAGATGCGTCTCGAAAAGGCGATGGAAGGTGAACGTTTCTTCGACCTCGTGCGCTGGGGTATCGCACGGGAGACGATGAACAACTTCTTCAATGCTGAAAAAGATAACCGCATATACTATCAGAACGCTACGTTTGACGCCGGTGAAGAATACTTCCCTGTGCCTGTCGCTCAGTACAATTTCTCGGGTGGAATCTATGTGCAGAATCCCGGCTATCCCTCATTCTAAATAAAGCCGGGTAATACTGTCAAGCCATTTTAGGTTTAAGTGATTAGTAAAGCTGCGCCTCCGTTGTCACAATTGTGACAGACGGAGGCGCAGTCCATTTTATTATATTGTTAACGGGGGGTATCAGAGATTGGGGTTAAGTGTGCTCCACTCGGCAATGGGAGGAAGAACACCCATCTCAATCACCTCGTCACGTAGCTGGCAGAGATGACGGTAGCTCGATTCAAGCTCTGCCTGTTCCTCAGGAGTTCCATGGACAGGTTTCACTGTAACGCCGTCGCGGTTGACGGTTGTCTCCATAGCCATCATGATATGATTGAAACGGTCGTTATTAACATAAGTGCCGACCGGCCAGCGGAACTGCTTGCCACCCATAGCGGCAGCAATCATCTCGATTGACAGATAGGCAGGACTCTGGAACGACGAGCGACCGCGCAGATCAATAATATGCTTTCCACCCTGGATGACACGAACTTTAAGCGCATCCCACTCTGCAAGCGGCAGACGGTCAGTACCGATAATCTCGGTCAGAGGCTTGCCGGCAACCTTGGTTGTCGATGCGAATACAGCCATCTGTTCACCATGACCGCCATACGTACGGCAATTGACAATCTCAGCAGCAGGAACATTAAAATATTTTACAAGCTCATGCTGTAAACGTGTGCTGTCAAGCGCTGCAAGTGTAGACACCTGAGAGGGCTTGAGTCCCGAATAAATAAGCGTGATAAGTCCGGTGATGTCAGCGGGATTAAAAATCACCACAACATGCTTGACATCAGGACAGTATTTTTTCAGATTCTTGCCAAACTCCTCGGCAATCTGAGCATTACCCTTGAGGAGATCCTCGCGAGTCATGCCTGCCTTACGAGCAGCGCCACCTGATGACACTACATAAGATGCACCTGTAAGCGCTTCTTTCACGTCAGACGTGTAAGTAAGATTAACGCCTTCAAATGCACAATCATAAAGTTCTTCGGCAACACCCTCAAGCGCAGGCGCGTAGGGATCGTAGAGACAGATGTTAGGAGTAAGACGCATCATCAGTGCGGTCTGAGCCATGTTGGAGCCGATCATACCTGCGGCACCCACAATGGTAAGTTTTTCGTCAGTCAGAAATTCCATAGAAATTATATAAGTTTAATCAATCATTTGTGCTTGATTCTTTATAACACCTTCAACACGCATAAAGTTCACCGAAAAACCTCTTTTTTACTCCCTAACATAAAAATACCCGGGAAAACATCCGGGTATTTTATGTCTTTAATTATTCTGATTTAAATGTAATATCGTCTTTGGGAGGATGCACAAACTCAAATTCCAATGTTTTCGCAAGCCCCTCGGCAAGAGTGTAAGGCGTTTTAAAACCAGACGAATGTGCCTTATCTGAATTAAACTCCGTAGTCGCGCAAAATTTCTTCACCCTGACAGAACTTATCGGTAGTTTCCGGTTAAGAACCTTTGCGACTATATCAAAACAATAGCCGCCAAACATTCCCAACCAATAGGGATAATGTGTCGCCGGTATATGCTTGCTCAGGACCTTGCTGACGTGAGCCACTAATTGGTTCATATCATTATCGGGCTTATCGATATAATTGAAAACGTTATATCCCTCGCAAGAATTATCAATCAGCCACTTCACAAACGCAACGACATTACCGACATAAGCCATTGATTTCTTATTCTGACCGTTGCCCACCATCAGAAATCGACCACTCGAGATCTGCTTTAATAAGGTATAGACATTTCCGCGGTTACGTTCGCCGAATATAACTGTCGGTCTTACAATATTGACGTTCAATTCGGGATGAGATTCAATCCATTGCCTGAGAGTCTCTTCAGCCTGCCATTTGGACTTTCCATAATGATTAAACGGATCGGCGGGATGATTTTCATCGGGATTAAGTTTGTTCAACCCGTAAACCGACACAGAAGAGAAAAATATTATACGCTTCACGCCGTTTCGTTCCATAGCGCGCAACGTATTCTTTATCCCTCCGACATTCACATCATAATACAACGACACGGGCGTAACATCATCACGATGCTGAGCGGCAAGAAGAATTACCATATCAGCACCTTTAAGTTCCTTATCAAGAGTTGCCTGATTGCGCACGTCACCTATGACCGTATCTTCCGGAAAAAACATACTGGGCTGAATGTCTATGTTCTTTATCTCATAGCCTTCCTCCTTATGTAATAAATCCAAAAGACGCGTGCCAACAAATCCGCTTGCGCCAATCATTACAATCTTCATGAAAGTACTGTTATATGCAATTATTTTACAAATATACGCATTTTTTTTTGTTTCGCTATCTTCTCTCTAATTTCTTGGAACTTAATGTCCCTTATAAAGCAACAATCTATACAACGACAGGTAAAACATCAACCACCATATATGCGAGCTCCACGGGTTCTGATCATATTCCAGCCCTTGGAAACGAGACGTTTTACAGTATATAACGGAGACACGTCATATCCGTTTTTCTTAAACGCACGGAGAATATGCCTGTTACCGACAAATATCGATTTTATTGAGCGGGTACTCTCGCCTCCGTATCTCATCTTCACAAACACACAAGGGATGTAACGCACTGTCGCTCCGTTCTTTTCTATAAATCGCAACATCAGCTCGAAATCAGAAGCCGGACCATAATTTATATCAAACAAGCCGAATCGTTCAAACAGATATCTGCGACAGTAAAATGTAGGATGAGCCGGATGCCAGCCTTTCAGAAAGCCATTCTTAAAATACGGAGAGCCGGTCCAATGCCTGATTATCTTTGAAGAATCGTTTCTACCGACAAATACCAGATCGCCGCATACGGAATCGTGGTCACAACAACCCTCGGCAATACGCTCCAACACATCAGATGATGCATAGAAGTCATCTGAATTCAGTATTCCCACTATATCTCCTGTTGTCAACCCTATACCCTTGTTCATTGCATCATAGATCCCCTTATCAGCCTCACTGATATATCTGAGCTTACCGCCATATTGCGGCTCATATTCTTTTATAATGGCAATGGTATCATCACTTGAGCATCCGTCTACAATTATATGCTCATAATTGGAATATGTCTGACGGAGCACACTTTCGATTGTATCTCGAAGCGTCTCGCCACTATTCCGGGTAGCAGTTATAATTGATATCCGTAATTCTTTATTATCGCTCATCATCAGGTTCTAATTCCGTTTCAAATTTACGACTATTTTTCTTTGTCAGCAAGCAATCGGATATATAACGACAAATATTCCTCAAAACGTTCTTTCCGGTCATAAAAACTCCCCGCCCTATTACGGCAAATGACCGACAACTCGCCAAGCCCGTCATTGCCAAGCGTGTGATAATACTTTATGGCATCAGCAAGTCCCTGAACATTTCCTTTCTCGACTACTGTCCCTGTTGACGGGCTAATAATCTCAGGACTGCCACCTGACCGATAGGTTATTACCGGGGTGCCGCATGCAAGCGCCTCGATATTGGTGGTCGGGAAAGTATCCTCATAGGTGGGATTTACAAATACCTCGGATGAAGAATAAAGGTCAACGAGCTGCTGCATGTTTTCTGTGCGTTCGATTCCTTTAATACCCGCCGGGAGCTTCTTTATCTGGGAAGATGATAATCCCACAAGGACTATTTCATATTCGTCAGCCGGGAGCAACTCACGCAAAGCAATAAAATCAGCAAATCCTTTTCGTTGACTCCACACACTTGCCACTCCGAGAACCCTACCGCGCTGCTTACCAACCGAAGGCTGGAAAACATCAAGGTCTACACCGTTATTTATAACTTCGACAGGATATTGTTTCAAAAAAGATCTCCGCACTATGCCTGCGAGCCATTGACTTGGAGTCACTATTGTAAGCTTTTCCAAAGATGTAAAAGCCGCCTTTTTACGTAAATAGTTTGACCGGCTTGAATCAAACACGTATGATGCCGGATAACTTTTTTTCTCTGGACAGCTATAACACCCGTCTATCCACCGCTCACAGCCAGCTGCCTCAAAGTGCGGACAATGACCGGTCATAGCCCAGCAGTCATGAAGAGTCCACACTACAGGAATACCTGCCTCGGCAAAATAACTGAAAAGAATTTCATAATTAACGAAATAGCCGTGAATATTATGAAGATGGACTAAATCGGGAGAGAAACGGGTCATTTCATCAACAAGCTTATGCGTAGCGGAACTCGATGCAAGACCGTGGTTATCAAACAGTCGGGTTTTAAGTCCATGCCACCTCATATCCATATCGTTTCCTATACGATATAGCTCAGAAGCGCTCCGGGGATTTCCGCGACCGTATGCTATCTCACTGAACCAATGACGCCCCAGCACTTTCTCGCCTATCTGCTCGGCTATCCGCCCCGTAGACCCTTGGTTTGCCGTCACATTTATCTGAAAAATGCGTTTCATCAGTTCATCTCATTTTTAACTATACTCATGAATGTTTATCAACTCCTAAACATCCCATGAGCAAGGACCTTCTTTTATTATATTACGGTTTCCCTGATTAATCCCTTTTACGAGTTTAATAAAATTAGACGCAGCCACTTCAGCCGACCAATCCTCGGTTATTGTCTTATAAGCGGCACGCGCCAATTTTTGAGACAGGGCTTTATCTTCAATAAGGAGTTGCGCCTTATCTGTTAAATCATTGATATCACCGTCGTTATATACCATTCCATTCTCACCATCCTTTACAAGATATGGGACAGCACCTATCGCTGATGAAACAACCAATGTGCAACCATTGCCCATTGCTTCGTTGACAACAGCGCCCCAGCCCTCATTCCGATCACTCGTAAAAATCATTATGTCATGAGCCCTAAGCTCTTCCATAAGCTTATCGTTGGGAAGATTACCGCACAGCCTGACATAGTCTTCAAGTCCGAACTTTGATATCATTGCCGCGATTTTCTTTTCTTCCGGTCCGGAACCATACATATCAATAGAAAATCGCATGCCTTTATTTTTTAAACGCACTGCAAGTTCTATCTGATGCTCGTGATGTTTTAACGGAATGAATCGTGCAATACTAATAATTCGGACGAATCGATTTTTTCGTTGAGACAAAATATCATCAATAGGGACTCCCGATACGGCAGGGAAATAGCCCCAACGGAACATACGCTCTTTAAAAGAACGCATAAATATCATATCCTCAGCGGCAAACCCGCTGCAATTAAGCCTGTAAATAGGTTTGTTATAGAAATATCTATGATAGTAATATTGAAACTTCAGCAAACGAGGGGATAATAAATTAAGCAACCCTCGTTTAAGCCAACGTTCTCCTACGTCAAACGTCAGACGTCCCTCATCAAGACGGCGTTTGATCCAATGAAGATAATCCGTACCATTTGTCATCACCACATCACTCTCAACGACAAGCCGTTCAGCCTCAGCAAGTTTCTCAGGAGAAGTCCATGCCCTTACAAGCCAAGGGATATTATCGTATTTAGGATAACCCGATTTACTGATCCACCCAAAAGTTTCTATCGTCTCAATAAAGCGATATTCTCCGTTTGTTTGCCGATACATCGCATCTGCAACGGGGAACTGATGATGATTCAAAAAATTGGATATAAAAACAATCATTTCTTTATTTACAAGATATTGATTTTCTGATTGACTTTTTATTCTTACTTGAGAACGAATTATACTTTTCAGCAAGAGCAAATCCAAGAGTCAGCCATATAAGGAAGCACTTGACTCCGGGTCCGAATGGGGGATAAGCCTCAAATATACTATTAATAATTGCCGACCAAAATAATAAAAATACAGCAAGATTAATATTAAAGCGAGGGATCAGTCGATGTACCACAACAGCTGTCTTTCCGATAAATGTAAAAACTATCGAGGCTCCTATAACTCCATATTGTACAATCATCATCAAAGGGAAACAGTCGGCATAATCCACGCCGGAACCGAGCACCCAGTGATTGGGTATCTTCAGAACCTGCAATGAAAGCAGTACGACACGCCCCGAAGAGATGTCATCAATAGTTCCCCCTGCTTTATATCTGTTAGCAAACAGAATCTGCTCTACTACAAGTTTATATGCCGCATCATCCACCAATATATATATTACAGCGCCTAAAATCAGTATCGTTGAGACAATCCGGTACCTAAGGCTCTTTTTAACATATATATAATACAACATAACAAATAAGAAGCCACATATTGCCGCCCTGGACTTAAGCAAAAATATAATGATCCCTAAAAGAACCAAAGCTACATACCAGGCATTACGGGACAATCTCATGCGGGGAATATAGCAGGCGATTGACAAAATCATCACATTCAGCAATATCTGACCAGCCGAGTTTTTTGCGGAATAAGCATACTCAATATTTGACATATTTGCATCTCGCAAGAATCCGAAATATATACTTCCCGCCAATATTATTGCAAGGATAAAAAGCACCGTCACCAATGCCTTGAGTTTAAATACCGACCGATAATGTTTCCAATAAGTGTACGAGACAACACATATCATAAGACTGACGACCATATTGTACAGGTCGGGACCTATGTATTCATACCGGGAAAACGCCTGCATTGTAAAGCAATACAACCCGAACAATCCGACAAACGCATACAAAAAACGAATCGGTCGATCAAAAAACGAACGGGTACGCACTACCAGCAGATATCCTAACGGGAGGATCCATAGCAGTTTGAAATACACATCCGTTTCTGATTCAAGCACAGCCGGAAGCTGGGAAATCATACACCCTATCAGTGCTATGAAAAATAGTATATTAGCCATTATCTCAACTTCGTTATGATTGTCGCCTGATGCGCACAAAATAAAACAATATCAACAATAATATATATATCACCGAACCGCATACATACGCCCAGGCATAATATGCGGCACCGTCGATTCCATTAAAATTAAACAAGAGGACATAACCGAGTCCGAGTGTTACAAAATCCTGTACAATCCGTAAAAAAAACACGTTCCAGTTGTAACCGCGAGCGATAAATTCCGAGTAGAATACATTTGCCGTACATGTAAAAATCGTGGCAAACGTAATAATACGCAGCACCGTTTTGAGTCCTTCGAAAGAATCTCCGTAAAAATCAGTTATCCAGCCGGCAAGAACGTATATTACGACAAAGGGAATGACTGTACAGAAAAGATTTATCCCTGCCATCTTACCTATCATTCTACGATGGGCACAATCATCGTCACCCGAAGAGGCAAGATGAGACAAAATAACATTTGACAACAGTCCCGGAATAAAAGTTATGACGGCATTCCACTGCGCTGCGGCGGTATAGACTCCGACCTCGCCTATCGACGACATCTTGGCAAGCATAAGCGTACCTCCCCATGCACAAAGAGTATAAGATGATTCCTGCAGGGCGATAGGGATAGAAAATAGGAAAAGTTCTTTTTTACGTGAGACACCTGCTACCGTAGGGAAAAACGAAGTAAATTTATTTATCGCCAAGACATTTAAAATTACCACGGAGACCTGTGACAGCAATAGTGAAACGAGTGCTCCGGTCAGCGAATACAATAGTGTCAGCGGAACAGATATAACCAACATCACAAGCCCCGACAGGACATTATTACGGGCTATAACCCTGAACTCGCCGAGCCCGGCGAGAACACCTGCCTGTGTCGTTGCTATCGCCTTAAGTATTACAAGAACCCCAAGCGCCCTGAACGCATTGACAAGTGTCGGCACATCAAGATAAACGGCAAGCCGGTCAGCCGTAACAATAAGTGCAACAGCAATTATACTGCTGAAAACAGTCGTGACAAACAATGCGTCCCTGATAATTGCCTTAACATTGGCGCTATTACGCTTTACTGACTCAGCGACATATTTCGTAGAGGTAACACCGAGTCCCATTGTTGCAAACCCGGCGACATAAAGCATCGAGGTTTTCACCAGTCCGTACTCGCCGTAGACATCACGACCGAGGAAACGGGCTATCAATATACCGGCAAGCAAGAGAATGGCATATCCCATTCCGTTGCCAAACACAGCCCAGAACGAGTCTCGAAACAATCTGCTGTTACGCAAACGCGTTACTATAGAAGATTCGACCTTTATTGCCACACCACTACTTTAAAAAGCTGTTTCGGATAAATTCTGCCGCTTAACATTCCACTCCCGATATAACAGCCCGGGAAGAGAGACAACTATTTTAGAACAACGCCGTATCTGCTTACGTGGCTCACACATGATACGATGCACAAATTCCAGATGGCACCGAACCATCCACGACGGAGCACGTTTCACTTCAACGCCGCTGTAAAATTTAAACGCCGCACCGACAGCTATCATAACACCATGTTCCATGTGAGGTTGCAGCAGACTCATAAATATCTCCTGCTTCGGTGCGCCAAGAGCGACCCACACGATATCAGCGCCATCGTCGGCAACCATCTTCGCAATAGAAGGATAGTCAAACTCCCCTACCGGTTTAAACGGTAACTCATAAAAAAGCATCGAGTTAACATCGGGATTGATTTTAGCAAGAGTGCGGCGCAGACCGTCAAGTGTCACTTTGTCACATCCGAGAAATGCCATGCGGTACTTACATGAACTGACAATATCATTAAAAATCTCACTGCCGGCATACTGACAATACTTCTCACCATAAATCCAGCGTATATAGAGCGGAACATAACTGCTGTCACAGATTGAGAACATACTTCCGTCAATGACCTGACGATAGGACTCATCACTATTAACTGTATTAAGTATCACACCGTCGGCAACACATATATACCCCGGAGTGCCTTCATTGACCCGGCGATCAATACGATCAAGTACCGATGCATGGTCAAACTCATACCTAATGTTAAAATATTCCTTCATAACGTCAGCAAATTTCAGTAAGGAAACTACTATAGCGATGTAACTGTATAATACGCGAATTTATGAAAACTACTTGAAGATCAGGACCGCTGCCGACATCAGGAATGAGGCTATCGAGATCCAGAGTCCCACTGATTTCCAGTTATTCTCGTTGACTGATGCCTGTCCGACACGGGTAGAGTTTGGCTCGACATATATCACGTCATTCTGCTGGAGATAATAGACCGGAGAATTAAACAATTCCTTACTGCGGAGGTCAACGGTGTGTGTCTCGCGTTTGCCGTTGGTCTCGCGTATAACATGAACGCGATCGCGCAAGCCGTAGATCGTAAGGTCACCTGCCTGCGACAACGCATCAAGAATTGTCACCCTGTCGCCAGAAATAGTATAAGTGCCCGGACGAAGCACTTCACCAAGAACCGAGACATACAGATTGACAAATTCAACTGTCACCACCGGCTCCTTGATATAGTTTTTCTCTACAAGCAGATGTTTAATCTTACTGCTGACCTCTTCACGGGTCAGCCCGGCAACATGTATCGTTCCAAGCACGGGAAAATCAATGTCGCCCTTGCTGTCTACGGTATAGCATGCCACGCCATTGGAACTATCCATCTGACCAACAATCGAACCTGTCTTAACATTGTTAGCCGACAACCGTTTGCTCGCTTCAAGAAGATTGAATATAGCAGCCAACTCCAGATCCTTACAGGAGACAACAATCGAAATCTGATCAAGTGGCTGCAATCTGATGGTATTCAGATTGACAATCTCCTGAGACTCCTGAGGCACCAGATCCTGAAAATAAATAATTTTCTGAGAAGAGTTGCACGATACGAGCATCAGAACCGGCAGAAGATATAAATATATAAATTTTTTCATACGTATTTATAGCACTATCAATGTTAAAAGACTGACGTTTTAGCGGTAAATTAGACTTATAAGACCGGCAGACAATACACTACCAAATTTTTCAATTGCAAAAATATAAAAAATGTTTCATTCTTACAATATTGTGCCATGCAATTGCCACGACAACACATTGATAGCCGTATAGAACCACACGCCCGGGAATAGAAACCGCTCCGCGGCGGGATGGTTATAACATGACATCTCAGAGTGACGAAGCGAGAAAGTCAGCGATACGTACACATGCATTGCCGTCACCGTAGGGGTTGACAGCACGGCTCATCGCCTCATAAGCCTTTGGGTCGGAGAGCAGACGTGATGTCTCGTTGACAATCATGTCATAGTTTGTGCCGACAAGTTTTACCGTCCCTGCCGTGAGCGCCTCAGGGCGTTCAGTGGTGTCGCGCATCACAAGCACCGGTTTACCGAGTCCCGGAGCCTCTTCCTGTATGCCACCGCTATCGGTAAGCACCACCGACGCATGTTTCATAAGCAGCACAAAGTGAAGATACTCAAGCGGTTCTATAAAAAACATATTGCCGTATCCGTTTAAATCCTCCCCAAACACAGTATGTATCGGTCGGCGCACGTTGGGATTAAGATGCATCGGATAGACAAAGTCTACCTCGGGGAAACGTTCGGCAAGTGTTTTCAGCGCATTGCATATATTAATAAATCCTTCACCAAAATTCTCCCGGCGATGCCCCGTCACAAGCACGAGACGCCTGGTCCCGCCATCAAGGCGATGCAGGTCATAACCCGCCGACGCAAGTTCATCGGCAAGACGGCTGGCAAGCTCTTTGTCGAAATCCAGTTTACCGACCACAGCGTGAAGCGCGTCAATAACAGTGTTTCCTGAGACTACTATAGTACGTGGATCTATGTTTTCTGCGATGAGATTGTCACGGCTCAGAGGTGTCGGAGCAAAGTTGAACGACGAGATGCGTGATGTCACCTGACGGTTCATCTCTTCAGGCCAGGGAGACAACAGATTATGAGTGCGTAGCCCAGCCTCGACATGACCTACCGTAATCTGACGGTAAAAAGCAGCAAGAGCAGCCGCTGTCGACGTCGTCGTATCGCCGTGAACCAGCACTATATCCGGCGTTTCACGGTCAAACACGTCACGCATGCCAAGCAGCACTTTTGCCGTAACGTCGTAAAGATCCTGTCCGTGCTTCATTATATTAAGATCATACTGGGGTCGTATATCAAATATCTCAAGCACCTGGTCAAGCATCTCACGATGCTGTCCCGTGACACATACGATTGCCTCAAAGCGGTCGGGGCGGCGCTGAAGTTCCTTGACAAGGGGCGCCATCTTGATTGCTTCGGGACGTGTCCCGAACACGAGCATCACTTTCTTTATCATCACGTCAGTTGAGAATAAATATCGGTTTCAAAATTTGCGGATCAGAAGCCACCATGCAAACTTTGCCAGATGAATCTGACGTTTGATACGACTGGGCTGCTTTATCAGACGATATGCAAACTCCATGTTGTGGTCTATCCACCATCGCGGAGCCCTTTCAACATATCCCGTATAAACATCAAACGATCCTCCGAGACCCTGATATATTGCTTCATGACGACCGGACAATTCCTCCATCAGCAGTTCCTGCTTGGGAGAACCCATGGCGACAAACACTATATCGGGCTTTTTAACGGCTACGTCATCAATTACACTCTGCCTGACCGCAGGGTCATCGAGATATCCGTCATGATAGCCTACTATATTAATATCGGGAAACTCAGTTTTCAGACGCTTTACCGTACTTTCGATGACTTCACGCCGTGCACCGATAAGATAGAACGTACGGGTCTTTTCAAACCGTTCGATAATCTTGAGCCAAAGCTCACAACCGGGCATTTTAAACGCGTCCCTGTAACCTTTTTGACGCAGTGCCATAAGCGGACCGGCGCCGTCACAGAAGCCCACATTACCATTTATAATGTCACGCGTACGCTCTGTTGCATGCAGAATCTTCTCGGCGTTAATTGCGACGAGAATTCCTTTCCGCTTGTCAATATAGTCAACCAATTCTGTCTCGGAGCCGAAGGGGTAAACCCCAACTCCGTTGAGCGACACCTGTTCCAATATATTGTTTTTATGTTACTTAATACGATATAGTCAATCGGCGGCATCTTTCATGCCATCCGACTCTTATATTTATACGTATTTTAGGGAATTTTATTATATATTGCCGCAATATTTTATCAGATCGTCCTCAATCGACTTAGCGACACGCGATGCAAGGAAACGGTTGACGGCATAATCATGGGCAGCGACCGACATCAAACGGGCTTTTTCAGGATTCTTGATGAGATCACGCAGAGCCTCGACGTAAGCCTCGGGAGCAAGCGAGTCAATCATATAACCCATTTCTCCGTCGACAAAAAAATCCTTGACACCACCGACCGGATGCATAATGACCGGCAGCCCGAATGCCATCGCTTCAAGCACCGAAGTCGCCATACCCTCACCGTGAGATGTCGGGAAAAGATAGACATCGGCATTACGAAACTCGCGCACAAGCGCTTCACCCGACACCGTCCCATGGAATGTTACTCCGTCAAGCCCATTGTCTGCGACAAACTGTCTCGCATCGGCATCGGCATCACCGCTTCCACACACCGACAGAGTCAACTCAGGATATTCCTGTTTCAGCCGGCGATAAGCCTCCAGAACTATCATGATACCCTTGCTCTTCTCAAGGCGAGCAAGAAACAACAGATTTTTCACATTGCCTTTACGCTCCGATATGTCAAATTTGTCGACGAGCTCGTCGGCTACCTTGGTGGTTGTAAGCAATACAGGCGCATCCACACCGGCGCGCAGCAATTTGTCACGGAATCCGGAATAAAGGACATAGATAAATGCGCTCTTACCAAATGTCTTTCGGAACTTTGACGGACTGTTGACAATCGCACCGGCTACTTCGTTGTCCCATCCGTGGATAAATGTAACAACACGCTTACCAAACAGACGCGCTATCGTAGCATAGATCCCGTCACGACGCAACTGATACCATCTCAGCGACGGATTGACCACTACAACATCAACCCCACCGAACATCAGCTTCATCGTGTAACTGATAACATCGGGAATAAGGGTAAGAATTGCAGGCACATGAGGGCGTTTGCCTATAATCGAGTATGTAAACGGCAAAGTCCAGTGACGGTGTAGCCCTTTATAATGATTTGACACGCCGCCGAGCACATCAGGAGACGGAACAACAAAACAGATTTTCATGTCAGGACTGGTGACGGTCAGCGGTTCTAAGCCATGGGCTCTTTATTCCCCGACTTGAAGATTCCGCAGAAATCGAGAATAGTCTTATCGTTTCGGTAGGGAAGCGTCTTAAACGGGTCATGGGCTGTCAGAAACGCCACAATATCAGCACGATCGTAAGCCTCGCGATAGTCAGTCAGCTTGAACACGCTATGCTCCTTGATATTAGGCTCCACTATCACTATCTCGGCATTGCTACAACCCTGAACGACAGCGGTAGTAATCAAATTGGCAGGTGACTCACGAAGATCATCGATATTGGGTTTGAACGACAACCCCATCATTGCCACCACGGGCTGACGACGATGACGCAGCTCAAATCCGAGAACCGCCTTCTTTATCTTGTCGATACACCACGACGCTTTGTAATTGTTTATTGAACGCGATGTAGATATCAGGCGTGATTCTTTCGGATAAGCCGACGTAATGAAATACGGGTCAACAGCTATACAGTGTCCGCCGACGCCACATCCGGGCTGAAGGATATTGACACGCGGATGCTTATTGGCAAGTTCTATAAGCTCCCACACATTAATTCCCGCCTTATCACATATTATTGAAAGCTCGTTGGCAAAAGCTATCTGGGCATCACGCGACGAGTTCTCAGTCAGCTTACACATCTCGGCAGTACGGGCATTGGTCGTATGCAGATTTCCTTTCACAAACCGAGCATAGAACTCGCATGCCTTACGTGTCGACTCCTCGTCAAGACCACCGATGACACGGTCATTGTTGACCAGCTCCTCGATGACATTTCCGGGCAACACGCGTTCGGGGCAATAGGCGATATAGATTTTACCCTTCAACTCGGGGCGCATGGAGAAAATCAGTTCCGCCATTTCTTCGGTCGTACCGATAGGTGATGTCGACTCTATCACAAACAGGTCTCCCTCTTTAAGCAAAGGGATAACTGCGCGCGTAGCATCCTCGACATAAGATATGTCCGGTTCATGATCACCTTTAAACGGCGTCGGGACAACAATAAAATAAGCGTCCGACTCCTCGGGAGAACCATAGACTTTCAAATGACCCGACGAAACAACGTCCTGAAGCATCTCCTCAAGTCCGGGTTCGACAAAGTGGAGACGTCCGGCGCGAGTCATTTGCACGACTTTAGGATTTATATCGACTCCTATCACCTCTACGCCGCCCTTTTTAGCCGTAATTATTGCGGTGGGAAGTCCGATATATCCCAGCCCCATGAAACATACTTTCATATTTCGATATCCAGTTGCCTCACATGTTCACAGCAGAGCTGTGACAATAGAAGCTATGTTCAACTTAAAAATACAACCGCCATCACTTTATTGTGACGCAAGCTGGTTAACACAACAAAATTCAAATCGAGCATGCGCCTAACACACTCAACTTAAAATTTCTTTATAAAACGGCATAACCGCTGCCCTCGCTTGCCGTAAGACCTACTGCGTGACAGCGCTGTGCCTAAATACAATGCAAAATTACAACAAAAAAATTAGAATTACGCTAAAATTATCGCTAAAATCGCGTTTTTGCCACTATTTAAGTCGCTACTTCAATACACAATACCGCCTGTCGACGCTAAAAATGACCTTCTACCGGCGCTTTTTACCGCGAAGCGCAATTATGGTCTTGATTTTCAATTCATTTAAAGTCGTAAACAGTCTCAACAGCCAACGGGTCACAAATCCGGCATGCAGATAATTTCGGGCAAAATAATTTATACTGCGGCTACCGGCGCGGGCGATCATAAGCGAAGGCTGCTGCCGTGTCGATGTAGCTCCAAGATGGACACATCTCAGACGTGTGTCAACATAATTGACAAGACCGAGGGGACGCACCTTTTCCCACAGAATATTCTCCTCATAGTACAGGAATGTGTTAGGATCAAACGAGCCGATACACTCAAAAAGTTCCTTACGGCACAACATGCAACTGCCCGACGGAAGCTGTATAGGCACACATCCGTTTCTGCCCTCAAGACTTATACGCTGCCGGCGCGTGATGCCGAAGAAATCAATCTGCAGACAGGCACACAATCCGAGCAACTGCCGCAACGTTATCGCACGACGGGCACAGTTATAGTCTGGCTCGACAAGCCCTTTTTTGTAAAGCAACGGGCTGACAAAGGCGGCATCCGCAAGCGAGTCGACATCGTCAAGAAGTCCCGGAATAATATCCTCTACAAACAGAATATCGCTATTCAACACCATGACATGAGATACCTCGTCGTCGCCATACGCAAGCTTCAACCCTTTGTTGTTACCCGAAGCATAACCGTTGTTACAACCGCTCGCTATAAACGTAGCCTTGCCGAGCGGAAACGCCGTAGTCTCACCGTCGCCACACACCGTTACGTCTCCGAACTTTTCTTTTAGATATCCGGTGAGCCGCTCCACGACGCCACGGTCGGGCGAGCCATTATCTATCACAATATATTTTACTGCCGAAGTATTGAACCGCTCAACGCTATTTATGCAGTTGATCGTGTCGTCGGCATTGTTGTATTCAAGTATTATGACAGCTGTACACTTCATTGTTTCATTTCTTATAAATCAACCGTCTGATAGCCTGCCCGCAAAGGCTGTCACGGAAAATGACGACCTGCATGACAAGAAAATAAATTACCGTCACCGCGCCACCGGCAATAAGCTTCCAATAAGGTCCCTCAACCGTCACTGATACCCCCCACAGCATCCCCGCCATAGGCAGATACAGCACGAGGGTACGCAACAGTTCGCCCGGACGCATTCCGACACCAATGGCACGTGTGACCGCAATCTGTGACAGCACCATTATCAAAATCTCACACGCAACCCATGACAAAGCCGAACCGACTGCTTGCAGATGACCGACAAGCAGCACATTGAGCGCAATGCTCACCACCGCACCTACAGCCGAATTACGCATCACAACGGTATCTTTACCCAACGGCATCAATGTCTGGATCACCAGAATCTGTTCATATCCTATCACAAACACCATCGGCATCGTGATACACATGGGCAGCACCGCCCCTTCAAATCCGGGACCCGACAATAGAAACACCACTTCGGGAGCAAAAATAATAACCGAAATAATAACCGGCATCGCAAGCGACATCAGCAAGTCACGGCTCTTGGCAAGGAGCGACCTGAACTCACCGATCTTTCCATCGGCAAGCAACGAACTGAGTCTTGGCATCATGACGGTCGAAAACGCCGTAAACAGCGCCATAATTATGGCACACAGTTTCGTAGCGGTAGTATAGTACCCAGCCTCCACATCGCCACACACGAATCCAAGATAAACCACATTAAATGTAGTATACATCGAGGTAAGGATCATGTAAAGCCCGAATATCATGAACGGCTTAAAACAGGCACGGAGAGTCAGCCCCTTGAGCGTAAAACTGATGAACCGGCGTGCATGAACAGTATTCACCAACGCATTGACCGTCACCACCAACACAGTCAGCAGAAAATAAGTCACATAGTCGTCAGCCTCTCTGACAAACAGAAAGACCGCCACCACATACAGACTCTTGACGATGATAGATCGTACCGTTATGTAGCGAAAATCCTCAAGCCCCTTATAAAACCACTCGATAAGGAAGTAATTACTTACGAGCTTGACAGCTCCGACAGCCATCATCACCTTATTCTCCCGCAGTTCAGGGACATATACAGTGGCAACAATCATGGCGATAACCGCGATAAGCGTTGTCACGCCTGACAGGAACATCATCGAGCTGAACACCCGGTTCATCTTGTCACGGTCGTTGCGGTGCATAGCGATCTCACGCACGCCCGCGATACCGACCCCCATAGCCGACAGGAGTATAAAATAATTGACAAGTCCGTCGATAAATCCACACAGACCGATATTCCCCGGACCAAGCACACGCGAAACATAAGGAAACACCAACAGCGGGAACACATAACTCGATGCAGTCAGTATCCCGCTGTAGATTATATTTCGTTTAAGTCTGCCCATGATGTCGAGAGACTCTGCTTTTTCAACCGATCATTTTTCAGCCGAATAGGAATAGCCGTAGCCGTAAGAATATCCGTATCGTGAGTAACCTCCGTGCGACCCGGAGTCATGCGTACCGTTGAGAAGCACCGCCATACGAGTGTAGCGTCCTTCATCGTAGAACCGCTGTATCTCGGGAATCATGCCCCTGTCGAGGTGTCCGGCACGGATAACAAACAGAGTCATGTCGACATTTGTGGTGATAATCCGTGCATCAGCTACTGCCTCAGTGGGAGGACAGTCGATAATCACATAGTCATATCGTACACGGAGATCGGCTATAAGTTGTTTCAGCCTTTCACTGCCGAGAAGTTCCGACGGATTAGGCGGCACTGCACCGGCAGGGATAAGATCGAGCCCTTGAATGCCGTCAACATCGGTCACTATCATGCCATCAAGCGCCTTTGCACCGGCGAGATAGCCCGACACTCCGTCATTGCCAGCCTTATCAAGTATGGTTGAAAGCGTGTGACGACGCATGTCAAGGTCAATTACCACCACCTTTTTCTTTTTCAGCGCAAATGTAGCCGCCAGGTTCATCGATACAAACGTCTTGCCCGAACCTGGAATAGCCGAGGTGACCATAACTACTTTCCGGTCACTGCTGCCATTTGTACTGTTCATAAACTCAATGTTAGAACGTACCATTCGGAACGCCTCGTTGACAGCGTCGGTTCCGCCATGATGCACAAGCACGCCATACGTCTCGTCCTCAGTTGCGTTGCCAAACCACCGGCGACGACGTTTCGCACTCTTCTGAGGTATCTCGCCCACATAAGGAAGCGACAACGATTCTATATCCTTGCGTCCGCGCACCGCCGTGTCAAACGATTCCTGCATGAACAGTATCGCGCCTGGAATGAAAAGACCAAGCAGAAACGCAACAGCGAGAATGGTAAATTTGCGTGGAGCGACAGGTATCATCGAGCCACGTGCATCGCTGATAATACGGGTCTTGTAAGGAGCAAACGTCTGCCCGAGCTCATTTTCCTCGCGCTTCTGAAGCAGATAGAGGTAGAGCGATTCCTTTACCTTCTGCTGACGCTCGACCGAGAGCAGATAACGCGCCTGCGACGGATTTGCCGCAATACGTGCCGTCGACTTTGCTTCACCAGCCTTCAGCGTCTTGATTGACTCGTTGAGCTGGGTAATTTCATTATTGATTGCAGCCAGCACGGCACCGCGTATTTCCGCGATACGTGCGTCGTAATTGGTAACGAGCGGATTCTCATCCGACGAGTCGTGAGCATACTGATTGCGTTTAAGCACAAGCGTGTTGTACGATTCAATCTGATGCTCGACACTGGCGCTGCCTACCCCGCTATTGACCGGGAGAAGAGCATTGCTGTTAGTCGGATTTTCAAGATACTCCTTAATATATTTAGCCATCTGCAGACGGCTTGAAAGGTCCATTATCTCGTCAGACATCTTTGTCGCCTGCTTGAGATAGAGATCTGAAGCGCTCGCTATGTCTGGAATCAGGTTCTTTGATTTGAAAGTCGAGATGTCGGCATCGACATCGGCAAGCTCAAGTTCTATAATCGAGAGACGCTCGTTTATGAACTTCGACGTTGCCACCGCGACCTGATTGCGGTCGTCGACCCAACTCTGATTATACACGTCGATAAGAGTGTTGATTATATCCTCAGCTCGCTCGGTCGACGGATCGGTCAGCGACAGATGTATTATCGAAGCATGCTCCTCAACCTGTTCCGACTCAAGGCGCGACAGAATGTCCTCGGCGCATGAAGGCACCGACTGATACTCCACTATTATTTTTATATCATCGGGTTTATCGCCGGTATAACGTGCATTGGGGCGCAACACTATACGACCTATCGGTGTATCTATCGTATCTATTACAGCCGGATTGAACGGTATTTCTTTATCCGACTCATATTTCTCTCTGTCAATACTCCACTTGAAATCGGTCGCCACACAACGGTCTCCGTCAATATCGACCGTAAACTCAAGCGGATTTTTCTTACCGTCGAGAAATATAGCCTGAAGCAACTGTCCGGAACCATAGCTCGGCATCTTTTTAAACCGACCCTGCGTTGCATAGGAGACATTCAGGTCAAGCTGACGTACGACTTCTTCCATGAGCATCGGCGACTTTATCGCAAACACTTCATCATAGACATTGGCATTGGTCTTGAACATTCCCATGTTGGAGAATGCCATTGCGACATCATTGTCGAGAGTGTTGCCGCGGGTATCATCACGCATAAGCACATCAGCTCCGCGGACATAAAGCGGCGGAGAGCTTAATATATAATAACATCCGAGTCCCACACACAATATCACCGATATGGCAAACCAATACCAGTTGGATATGCAGAGTCTTACAAAGTCCTTAAACGATATAACATTGTCGCCGGAATCCGTTCCGGCATTTTCCTGAGAGTTTACAATCTGATTGTTCTCCATCAATATTTATCAGTCGTATAATTTTTCTTTAAGTTTAAGACGCGTTTCACGTGTGTGGATAGCATGGGTCAGAGCCATGTTACCCAAAGTCCACAACAGAATATTGCAGACCACCAGAATTGTCACATTGACATAAACCGACAACAGGACATTGACTACGATAAAGAGCGCAGATAGCATGAGAATCAATATCATAGCAACCCGCTGAGGCACCCCCATAGCAAGAATCTTATGGTGGATATGACATTTGTCCGGAAGGAATGGATTCCTATGACGCACTATGCGATGGAAATAAACTCGCAATACGTCAAAACAGGGGATAATGAGCGGAGAGAATGCCATGACGATAGGATTGACATCCAAGCCGCCCGGATCGTCATCCATAAGACTTATCTTTATAGAAAGAAACGCCAGCACGATTCCGATTGTCAGCGAACCCGTATCACCCATAAAAATCTTTTTGCGCGACACTACATTCCCGAACACATTATAATAAAAGAACGGAACAAGTGTACCGAGAGTAGCAAATGCTATCAAAGCAAAGAAATAGTCACCTGCCGTATAAAATATACTGCCGTAAAAGAACAGTGCTATTCCACTCAGTCCCGAGGCAAGACCGTCAATCCCGTCAATCAGATTAACGGCATTGACTATATACACCACCACAAGGAAAGTAAGCATGATGCCTACGATATTGGGGATTGTACATAACCCGCAGAAGCCGTGGAGATTGTTGACCCAAAGTCCGGATGCGATGATAAATGCCGCAGCGAGAATCTGCACGGCAAACTTTGCCACGTACCTTACACCGATAAGGTCATCGGCAATACCGACCAGAAACATCATCATAAGCGCGCAAGAACCGAAACAAGCCTGAAGGGAATTACCGGCAAACGCATTGTTGACGTCAGCATTATTACAAAGCAGGTTAAGCCCTATGACACTTGCTATAGAAAAAAACACCGAGGGCATGAAAGCAATACCGCCAAGACGAGGTATAACTCCCTTGTGTATCTTTCTATCATCGGGTTCATCAAAAAGCTTTTTACGGAATGCTATCAATAATATCTGGGGAATAATGATACCTGTCAACAGAAAACTGATAACAAATGATGCAATTGCATTTAATAGCCAAATATCCATGTCGTGACCCTTTAAATGTAAAAATTTTTCTTTCTCATTTTAGAGTTAGAGTTCCGGATAAAAATAATCGCACGCCGATGACGACAGCGCATTCTCATGTCTTACCGGGATGCAAAGATAGTCATAATTATTTAATTTGCAACAATATTTAACACGCGCACAATATTTTAATATTTATATTGGATCTTGGATGCGATGAAATTAGGTGTTGTCAATATAAATTTACTTCTTTTTGCAGTTGCCGAAAACAGCCCTCGCTATGTTTAAAATTTATTTATAAATACTAAAAACACACATAGCCATTTATAAAAACCAAACGGAGTTGTTTCACAACAACTCCGCTCCATAAACCTTTATCTTAATCTAATACTATGAAAAACACACATGCAAAGGAACATATTTTTTCTCAAATACACAACACCCCTGCATCTGTTTTTAACTATATTTTAACACAGACAAGCTCCTATCAACCCGATAAAATCAACTGAATTTTACACGAGAATACTATTTTTGCAGACTATTAAGTTAATTTTACCGACATTTGGAACATTTGCATCTAATAATATACTTAACTTCTTTTAACAACTTTTCCCTCACTAATAGAGGTAAAATATCCCTAACTTTGCATCACGAAATACCGCCGGGACCGCATCAGCACTACCGCCGAGACATATTACAACAATACGAAAACAAGAAAAAACGATCAAAAAAAATAATAACTCTATCAAATCATGAACTCATTTAAAATCGCTCTTGCCTGCGTTGCCATCGCAGGGGCTTCAATCCCGTCAGGAGCCAAGGAGCATCTGAAAAGTATCAATCCCGATTACATCGACCGGTCGATTCCGGCAGGCGAAGATTTCTATTCGCGCATCAATAAAGGATGGCAGGAAGCTCATCCGCTCACCGACGAATATTCTCGCTACGGACAGTTCAACGTCCTCGCTGACGAAAGCGAACGCCGCGTAAAAGAAATCGTGACCAACCTTGGCGAGACAAACCCCGAGCCGGGCTCTGTTGCCTATAAGGTGTGGACCCTCTACAGCCAGGCGATGGACTCTACACGTCGCAATGCCGAGGGCGCTGCTCCTATTCTTGCTGACCTTAAGAAAATCGAAAACACGCCTCATGAAGGCATGGAGGACCTCTTCCTCTGGATGCACGGCAACTACGCCAGTCCTTTCTTCGGAGCAGGACCGATGGAGGATCTCGCCGACAGCAAGGTTTATGCAATGTACGTGTCAGGCGGCGGCATGGGTCTCAGCGACCGCGACTACTATCTCAGCGACGACAAGGACAACGTAAAAATACGCGAGGCATACAAAAAGCTTATTGTCGACCAGATGCGCAACGCCGGTTACTCCAAGAAAGATGCCAACCGCGTTATGAAGAATGTGATGAAAATTGAGACAGCACTCGCCGACTCGGCATGGACACGCGAACAGAGCCGTAACATACCGGCTATGTACAATCCCCGTTCATTTGCCCAACTCAAAGAGATGTATCCGAATGTCAACTGGGATCGCTTCTTTATCGAGACCATGGGCATCCAATCACCCGAGTCAGTCATCGTCACCGAACTCAGCGCCGTAGCTCAAGCCGACAACCTTCTCGGCTCGCTGACCGACCGTGAGATAAAAGACTACTATCTCTGGAAATATGTATCACAGGCAGCCGGGAAACTCAGCGATAAGTTTACCGACACTGCTTTTGAATTTAACAAAGTGATGAGCGGCGTACAACAGCAACGTCCCCGATGGAAACGCGCCCTCGGCGCCACCGAGAGTGCTATGGGCGAGGCTATCGGTGAACTTTACGTCGAAAAATACTTCCCCGAATCGTCCAAAGAATATATGATCGGTCTTGTTGAGAATCTGCGCACGGCTCTTGGCAAACACATCATAAATCTCACATGGATGAGCGATGACACCAAGCTCAATGCAATAAAGAAGCTCAACGCATTTACTGTAAAAATCGGCTACCCCGACAAGTGGAAAGACTACTCTACTCTCAATATCGACCCGACTCTATCCTATTACGAAAACATGCACAACGTTGCAA
This sequence comes from uncultured Bacteroides sp., assembly GCA_964442005.1. GTDB lineage: Bacteria > Bacteroidota > Bacteroidia > Bacteroidales > Muribaculaceae > JAAVFS01. The sequence continues at coordinate 24,876 of CAYTWG010000014.1, forward strand.
TGTGGCATCAGGCTGAAACCTATGGCAAATGGGGCAAACCGGTCGATAAAACCGAGTGGGGCATGACTCCTCAGACAGTTAACGCTTACTACAATCCCATGGCAAATGAAATCGTGTTCCCTGCCGGCATCCTTCAAGCTCCGTTCTTTGATCCCGAAGCTTCCGACGCCGAGAACTACGGCGGCATCGGCGTGGTGATCGGTCATGAAATGACCCACGGATTTGACGACCAGGGACGCAACTTCGACCTTGAAGGCAACATGGTTAACTGGTGGACTCCCGAGGACGCCGAAGCATTCAGCGCTCTCACTAAGGGACTCGTTGCTCAATTTGACGCAGTGGAAGTCCTCCCCGGGCTGCATGCCAACGGCACCTACACCCTCGGCGAAAACATTGCCGACCAGGGCGGTCTGCGAGTGGCACGCACAGCATTCCTTGACGCTCAGAAAAAGAAAGGTGTTGACGTGACATCTGACGACGCTAAAATCGACGGCTTCGACCCGATGCAGGTGTTCTACATGAACTATGCCAACATCTGGGCAACCAATACTCGTCCCGAAGAGATACGCTCGCTGACCATAGGCGACGTTCACTCGCTCGCCAACAACCGCGTAAACGTTTCGCTGCGAAACATCGCGCCATTCTTTGAAGCATTTGGCATCAAAGCCGGTGACAATCTCTATCTTCCTGAAGAAGAGCGCGTAGTCATCTGGTAACACTCTCATCGAAATCTCACTTTTTAACTGTTCCCGGCGGTAATCGACATGATTTACCGTCGGGAACAATACTTTTATATATCTCTTATATATCTCTGTATAATCGCGCAGTGCTATATGTTAGAACACACCGATCGATTAAATAATGTTAAAAAGATTACACTTAACCACTTTATAGTGGCATTTAGATTATCTTTGTAATTAATATTCGGAAAAATATGACCGAATGACATCTCCAATAGGTCTTCACATAAAAACAGACAATCAATCAAAAACCAATAATTTAAACTGCCGTTCTACCGGCAGATATTTTAATCAAGCATGAAAAAAAGTTTAATTTTTGCGTCATCGATTCTACTTTCCGTGTCATCGATGACATCCCAGACAACCGGATGTGACCTTATCAGTCGCAAAGGGAGTCACGCTGCAACGGTCACACTCGCGTCTGACGCGTCGGTGAAACCGTTACCCAAGATAAAGAAACCCACGACACGACGTGACGCTTACCGATGGTCTCAGTTCCAGCAGCGTCAGCCACTCGCTGTCGACCACAACTACCGCGAGCTGATGAAATTCGCTCCCGGCTCTGATTTTTCAATGCCCGGATATGCTGCTGTCGTTTACAGCTACAAATGGGAGGAATTACAGGAATCCCGCGCCGGCATCTACGAAATTCCCACATCAGGTACCCCCACAACCCTTTTCCCCGTAGCTATCGGCGACAATTATGCCGGGACATCAGGTGCCGTATATGCCGACGGCAAATATTTTGTCGCCGTTGCAACAACTTATCTTGGACAGACTGCCGACATGACCTTCAACGTCTATAATACCGAGACTTGGCAGCTCGAACAGAGTGTTCAGGGTGACATTGACTTCTTTGCTCTCGACATGACCCAGGATCCCACCTCTGGAAAGGTCTACGGATGGTTTGTCAACAGCGAGGAACAGTATTACTATTTCGGATCGTTTGACATAAATACATTCAAAGTAACCGAAATCAAGAACTACAACGTCGACCTCGCAATTTACGGTATCGCCGCTACAGCCGACGGAGCGCTCTACGGCATGTCCAACGAGGGTTATCTCTATTCTATTGACAAACTGACCGGTAATGCCACAATGGTCGGGTCAAACGGACTGTTTACCGACTACATGACATCGGCGGCTATCGACACCAAGACAGGTAAAATGTACTACGCCACATCGACAAACATCGATGCCGAGCTTTACGAAATTGACCTTTCAAACGGATACGCCAACCGCGTCTACCGCTTCCCGGGTGACGAGGAGATAACCGGTTTCTATATCCCTGCTCCCGATGTCGAAGGCGGTGCACCCGCAGTCGCTCGTAACATCGCCGCCGATTTCCGTGACGGCAGCCTTGACGGATCAGTCACCTTCACCGCTCCGACTCTCAACTACAACAACATACCGGGCTCAGGCAACATAACCTACCTTGTCACCCTCAATGGAGTTGAGGCGGCAACCGGCACAACCACCTATGGAGCTACAGTCACCGTTCCTGTCACCGCTCCGGCTTCGGGACAGTACACCGTTGGAGTTTTGTTCACCAACAGCGTCGGACAAAGCCCCGTAGCGACAACTCATGTCTACATCGGTCACGACACGCCGACTGACGTGAAAAACGTAGTTCTCTCTTACGACAACGGTGCGTTCACTCTGACATGGGACGCTCCGCACGCCACCAATGACGGATTTATCAATTCCGACAACATCGTCTACACAATCGTGCGTTATCCCGATAACGTGACTGTGACCGACTCACACCGTGGCACAACATTTACCGAGGCTATCGCCGAACCCGAGCAGCAGACCAAATATTTCTATACCGTAATGGCTACTTACGAAGGCGTCAGCTCCGAACCTGTCGCTTCCAACGTCTACGCTCTCGGAAGCATCGTGCCCCCTTACCGCTGCGACTTCAATGACGGCAACGAGCTCAACGAATATACTGTCATCGACAACAACAACGACGGTAAGTCATGGGAGTGGGTCAACGGTGAAATCAAAATAACCTACAATTCGATCCAGAAAGCCGACGACTACCTTGTCCTGCCGCCGATGAAACTTAAGAAAGGCATGACCTACGCCCTTTCTTTCGACGTAAAGGCTCAGTGGGCTGACGCTCCCGAGCGTGTTGCCGTCTATGTCGGCACCGTTCCTACTGCCGACGGTCTCTCGACCGAACTGCTCGCACCTACAACCGTAAGCTGGGATCAGTACCGCACTCAAGATGTATATTTCGTTCCCGAAAACGATGACACATACTTCTTCGCCATCAAGGGATGTTCTGAAGCTGACCGCTTCTATCTCTGCGTCGATAACGTGTCAGTATCGGCACCTCTTCAAGCGTCGAGCCCCGCAGCTCCTACCGAACTGACAGTTACCGCTGGCAACAACGGCGCCCTTACAGCCGACATCACCTTCACCGCGCCTCAGGTCACCATTTCAGGCACCCCCCTCGAGTCAATCGACTATATCGAGATCAGCCGCGAAGGAAACGTGATTGCGACACTCAACACCGCTCCCGGTGAGATCGGTCACTATGTCGACAACACTCCCGTAAACGGCTACAACAACTATGCCGTCACCGCTATCAACAGAGCCGGTCGCGGAGCAGAAGCGATGGCATCGGTTTATATCGGTGTTTACGAGCCTATGAGCGTACAGACTCTTACCGTTATGCATGGAGCCAATTATGGTCAGGTATATCTCGGCTGGGACCATGTCGAGAAGGACGTGCGTGGCAACAATCTCAACGGCTCACAGCTCACCTACGACATCCTGCGCCGCGTCAACGGTGCCACATCGGTAGTCGCTGAGAATATCTCAGGTACTTCATTTATCGACCAGGCTGTCGGTGAAAACGATCCGCAGGCATTTGCATACTACGCCATTCTGCCACGCACGGCAGGAGGCGAGGGTGACATGACTCTCAGCGAACTGATTCCCGTCGGTCTCCCCTACACTGTACCTTTCAACGAGACATTCGCCGGCTACACTATGAGCCACATATTCGGTATCGAACAGCCCGACGAGAACTACGGTGACTGGGCAGTCGCCAATGACGTGTCGATCGATGGATTCACCTCGCAGGACAACGACAACGGTTACCTCGTATTCACCGGAACCTATCCCGGAGCCACAGCAACCATTCTGTCGGGTCTCATCAGCATCGGGACCGCACCCAACCCCGAACTGACATTCTACTACCTGACTTATGGAACAAACAACACGTTTGACGTCCAGATCAATGCCGGACAGGGATTCCGCACAGTCAAGACCGTCAATCTCGCCGGCGAAGACCGCGGCTGGGTGAAATGCACCGTCAGCCTGTCGGCTTACTTCGGAAGAGACATTCAGTTTGCTCTTGTCGGCAACATCGTCGACCGCATCTACATTGCCATCGACAACCTGCGTGTCGGCAGCCGCATGGAGCACAACCTCTTTGCCGAGTCAATATCAGCCCCCACACGCGCTAAAGCCGGCGATCCTGTCAACGTGAACGTCGCCCTCAAGAACGACGGCGCACAGACCGCTGAATCTTATGCCGTCGAGCTCTACCGCAACGGTAACCTCATCGAAACAAAGCATCCCGAGGCAATTGCTCCTGACGGGCGCCTCGTTGTCGTGTTCACCGACCACACCAACCCTGCCTACGACGCTCACCTCGACTATCAGGCTAAGGTTGTCTACGACCTTGACGAGTATGACGGCGACAACATCACCGATATCACCTCGGTAGGTCTCGAATACACCAACTACCCCGTCCCGACAGAACTCGCGGCTGCTGTCACCGACAATGGCGTGGCTCTCTCATGGGGCGAGCCCGATCTTAATGCTCCCATGCTCAACATCATCACCGACGGAGCCGAGGACTACAAGACATTCTCTACCGGACTTCCCAACTCTCAGCTTGCCGGTGACAACGTCGGTGACTGGACCATGATCGACGTCGACGGACTGACCACCTACGTCATCTCGGTCGGCAACGAGGCGCTCCAGTTCCCCAACGCCGGATACGCCAAGTCATTCCAGGTGTTTGCCCGCGGCGACGTGAGCCTCAACAATCCCGCATGGGACGCTCACTCGGGCGACAAGATGTTTATCTGTATGGCTGCCGAGCCCGAGGGTAACAAGGGTAACGACGACTGGATGATATCTCCCCTCCTCTCAGGAGCCGAACAGACCGTCTCGTTCTATGCCAAGTCGGTTACAACATCTTATGGAGCTGACAAGATCGAGCTGTACTATTCTACCGGCGGCAAGACTATCACTGACTTTGTGAGCGCCGGCGCGACCGTGACCACCACCGAGGAATGGACAGAATACACCTTTGACATCCCGCAGGGAGCCAAGTACTTTGCATTCCGCTGCGTGTCGTTCGACACATTCGCCCTCTGCATCGACGATATCACCTACTCGGCGGCAGGCGGCGATGACATCGACCTGTCACTCATAGGCTACAACGTCTACCGCGACGGCGTGAAAGTCAATGACGAACCCGTCGAAGAGCCTCAGCTCGATGACAACGTGGCACCCGGCATCTATCACTATACCGTTACAGCCGTTTACGCCGCAGGCGAGTCCCGCGCGTCAACTCCTGTCACCGTCGACATGCTCGGCGGTGTCGGCGACATAGCAGCCGACGGTGTCAGTGTCTCGGTCAATGCCCACACCATCGTCATCACCGGTGCGGCTGACCGTCACGTAGCTGTACACACTGCCGACGGCAAGACCATCTACCGTGCAGTTGCGACCGACGAGACCGTCATCAACGTGATTCCCGGAATCTACGTCGTAAGCATCGACCGCTACGTCACAAAAGTTGCGATACGTTAACTTCCGGCTGTTACTCACTCCAAGGAAGTGAATAAATATTAAAAATGAAGAGGAGAGACACGGTGTCTCTCCTCTTCGTTTCGTATATTTAAAAATTAGTTGTAAATTTGCATTAAACAGTGCTTTAATTCAACCACTCATATACGTTACAATGAATTTTTATAAAAGAAACATACTGCTTCCGGCAATAGCGCTTGCCACGGCAATGACAGTTTTCGCTATCCCGGCAAAACGCACACCGTTCACCGTCACACAACCTGACGGCACCGAACTGACCGTACGTCTTGTCGGCGACGAGCACTTCCACTACTACCTCACCGAGGATGACCTCGTGCTTGTAAACGTCGATGACACATACTACTACGGTAAAGCCGACATGTTGACAAAATCGATTGTCAGCACCGGTGTCGTAGCCCACGAAACGGCATTGCGCGATGCATCAGAGCACACTGTCCTGCAAAACGCCTCCCGCAATCTGGTCATGGAGTCGCTGCAATCTATCGACGGTGACGCTCTCAGCTCAAAAGGGACCAGGAGAGCAGCAGCCGGTCCCGGTCTATTCCCGGGCACGGCATTTCCCTCCATCGGCGAGCAAAAAGCGATAGTGATTCTCGTAGAATACACCGATGTGAAATTTACAATCGACAATCCGCTCGACTATTTCAACCGCATGGTCAACGAGGAAGGTTTCAGCGACTACGGCGGCACCGGTAGTGCCCGCGACTACTTTATCGAGAACTCATCCGGTCAATTCCGTCCGCAGTTTGACGTCTTCGGTCCCGTCACCCTCGCCCACGAGATGAAATACTATGGTGCCAACAACTACTCAGGCGAGGACTCACGTCCCGAGTACATGATCATCGAGGCATGTCAGCAGCTCGATGACGAGATCGACTTCACCCAGTATGACCGCGACGGCGACGGTTTCATAGACAACGTTTTCGTGTTTTATGCCGGACGAGGCGAAAATTCCGGAGGAAGCGCCAACAGCGTGTGGCCTCACTCCTACGACATAGTGTACGCCACCTCGACCCCTTACATTTTTGACGGTGTGCGTCTCAACCGCTACGCATGTACCAACGAGACCGATGGCAAGCGTCCCGACGGCGTCGGCACCTTCATCCATGAGTTCTCTCACGTGATGGGTCTCCCCGACCTGTACACCACGACCTATACCTCAGCGTTCACCCCCGGACAGTGGTCGGCGCTCGATTACGGTCCCTACAACAACGACGGCTGCACACCGCCCTACTACTCCGTGTTTGAGCGTTACGCTCTCGGCTGGATAGAGCCCAAGGTGCTCGACGGTTCCGAAATCGTGTCGCTCAACCCCATAACGTCCAACGAGGCTTGTATCATCAAGACCAACAATGATAACGAATTTTTCCTCTTCGAAAACCGCCAGCAGAAAGGATGGGACACCTACATCCCGGGACACGGTATGCTCGTGTGGCACATCGACTACAACTCGCGCATCTGGGAAAATAACTCGGTCAACAACTCAGCTTCACACCAGTATGTCGACCTTGAGGAAGCCGACAACATCCTGACCGAACACTCCCGTGCGGGCGACTCCTTCCCCGGCACCGCCGGTGTCACATCGTTTACCGATGACACCAAGCCCTCGATGAAGACATGGCGCGGCGCGGCGCTCAACCTCCCCATCACCGACATAACCGAGAACAACGGCGTCATCAGCTTCAAGGTTGCCGGCGGCATCCCCCTCCCCGCTGAAGTCACTCTGCTTGAAGCCGCTGACATAACTCCCCGTTCATTCACCGCACGATGGAACGGTGCCGATGACTGCGACACCTATTGGCTGACCGTCACCGAAGGCGTTGACCGCACTCCCGTCAAGGGCTACAACAACCTCGCCGTCGGCGACACCACAGCCTTTGCCGTCACCGGTCTCAATCCCGGGTCGACCTATTACTACACTGTCACCGGTGAAAACCGAGCCGGCATCGGCGACCCGTCCGAGGAAGCCGAGGTCACCCTCCCCGCCGCGACATTTGACTACATCATCCCCGTCGTAACGGCATGTGCCACAGGAAGCAATGCGTTTGACATCACCTGGGAACCGGTCGAAGGTGCCGACGACTACATCGTCAGCGTCTACACCAAGTCGCGCGAGGGACACGAAACCATCGAGTGTGACTTCACCGGCGGCATCCTCGCCATGCCCGAGGACTGGACCACCGACTCCAAGATGACCTACGGAAGTAAGGCTTACAGTGGAGTCGCCACCCCGTCGCTCCGTCTCAACCGCGAGAACAGCATGGAGACCGGCATCCTGACCGATGACATTCAGTCAATATCCTTCTGGTACCGCGGTGCCACTGTCACCGACGACAATCGCCTTGACATCAGCCTCATACTTGCCGGCAATGACTATTGGACCGACTTCCGGTCGCTTCCCGTCCCCGCGACAGCCGGTGGAACGGTAGTCAACATCGACGACATGCCCATCGGAGCACGCGCCGTGCGCTTCACCCATGCACTGACCGGGACAGGCGCCCTTGCCCTCGACGATATCGTCATCAAGTGGGGCGGTAACGTGACGGTGATTCCCGTCGACGGCTACACCGACCGCCATGTATCAGGCACCACACTCAGTCTCGCCGACATGCCTGCCGACAACGTCTATTACTTCACCGTGACAGCTCTTCAGGGCGACTCCCGCTCACTCCCCTCGGCTGAAGGCTATATCACCCTCGGCAACGCCAATCTCGGCACAGCACTCGTCAGTCCCGACTCGACGGCGCTAATCAGCTGCAACGGACGTCACCTCGTTGCTATCGCTGCCGACAACGCCGCCACCGTCACGGTGACCGACATCGCCGGTCGCACCGTTGCGACAGCAAGCGGCACCCTCAGTGCCACCCTCCCGGCGAGCGGAATCTACATCGTCCGTGCCGGCAATTCAGTCTCCAAGATTGCAGTGCGCTGACACTGAAACCCGCTATACCGTCTTACCGGCGGCTGCGACTCGTCATTACGTCGTAGCCGCCGGTTTCTTATGTTTAAGAACCTTACGGCTCTCTCATTTGTTAATATGACATGACAGGATTCTCATATCCTGCACTCACATTTCAACAAACAGTTTATTATTAAGAGCCTTATGAAAACCAATATAGCTGATTCAATCCTCGATACGATAGGCGATACCCCGCTCGTGCGCATCAACCGCCTCAACCCCAACCCCAATGTCAACATTTACGCCAAAGTCGAAGGCTTCAACCCGACAGGCAGCATCAAGGACCGCATCGCGCTGCGCATGATCGAGAGCGCCGAGGAGTCGGGCAAGTTGCACCACGGACAGACCATCATCGAACCTACATCAGGCAACACCGGCATCGGTCTCGCCGTCGTGGGCATCGTCAAAGGTTACAAAGTGACAATCGTCATGAGCGATGCCGTGAGTATCGAGCGACGCAAGATTTTACGCTCGTTCGGCGCTGAGGTAATCCTGACCCCCGGCAACGAAGGTACCGACGGAGCGATACGCCTCGCCCGAAAGATGGTTGCCGAAAATCCTGAAAAATATTTCATGCCTGACCAGTTTGCCAACGCCGCCAACTATCAGGCTCACTACGAGCGCACCGCCCTCGAGATTTGGGAACAGACAGGCGGCAAAGTCGACTACCTCGTCTGCTCTCTGGGCACCTCAGGCACCATAATGGGACTCTCGCGCTTCATGCGCGCCCTTAACCCCGACATCAAGGTCGTGTGCGCCCAGCCCGTGCGCGGTCACTATATCCAGGGACTCAAGAACATGGAGGAAGCCATCGTACCCTCTATCTACGACCCCTCACGCATTGACATCCAGGAGATCGTGGAGAGCGAGGAAGCAATCGAGATGGCTCGTCAGATCATCGCTCAGGAAGGCATTTTCGTAGGCATGAGCAGCGGCGCGGCAATGCTCGCCGCCTATCGCGTCGCCGAGAGCATCAAGTCGGGCAACATCGTCGTAGTGTTCCCCGACCGTGCCGAGAAATACCTCTCGACCACAATGTTTGACCGCTTCGGCGACTGACACGCCATTTTTTCCACGGCTGAAGATTTCAGCCGCCGACTGTCTCCTCTTTTTTTGTATATTTGCAGAAAAAGAGGAGACAGTCAGTTTTTATGCTTAAAATTTACAAAGCGTCGGCAGGATCGGGAAAGACTTACACGCTCACCCGCGAATACATCAAGTTTCTCATCGGAGAGAAACTTGATGACGGCACCTATCGTCTGCGCCGCAAAGGACAGGGGATGCACCGTCACATCCTTGCCATCACCTACACCAACAAGGCTACCGAGGAAATGACCCGACGCATCATCAAGGAACTTGCCATCCTGGCGCAACTCCCGACGATGAATGCCCGGAAAAGCGACTTCCTTGACTATTTTATTGCCGAACTGAAATGTACTCCCGAGGAACTTGCCGAAGCGTCACGACGCGCCCTCTACGACCTGCTCGGCGACTACAATTACTTCAACGTCAGCACCATCGACGCGTTTTTCCAGAGCGTACTGCGCATTTTCACACGCGAGGTAGAGGTGCCCGACAACTTTGACGTCGAACTCAACAACCGCTACACCGTGCAACTCGGTGTCGGTGAAATGTTCAACTCCATCAACTACCGTCAGCCGCTCGATCCTATAAAGGAAAAAGAGCACAAGTGGCTGACCGAGTGGCTGACCCGATACATGAAGTCGCTGATGGACAGCGGCAAGGTGTTCAACCTCTTCTCCAAGTCATCCTACATCTACTCTGACATCGTCGATACCTTTGACTCGCTGATGGACGAAACCTTCAAACTCAATCTCAAGGTGATGCAGGACTATTTCAGCGACCGGCAGCGCATCATCAGGTTTGAAGCGTCGCTCGACCGGGTTGTCGACAACGAGTTTGCCCTCCTGCGCGGCAATGCCGTCAGGGTCACTCAGCTTGCCGACCCCTCGCAGCTCTACGTCCATCTGCGCAAACCGATGCTCCGCTGGGTCGACGGAGACCCGGTGATTCCGGGCGGAAACACCGTAATCGCTGCCGCCACCGACATCGGCAAGCGCTACATCAAGGCGGTAGCCGATCGCGGCGGCATCTCACCCGACGTCGACAACGCCATCATCGACATGAGCCGGCAGTTCCGCCGGTTTGTATCGGTCAAAGAGGCGTGTACGCGCATCCGATCGACCATCTATCAGCTCGGACTGCTCGGAGCGCTCATCGACTTCATCGACGAGTACTGCCGCGATAACAACATGCTTCTCCTCTCGGAGACCAACAGCCTGCTCCGCGAGATCATCAACGACGACGAGACTCCATTCATCTACGAGAAGCTCGGCTACTACCTCAACCACTTCCTCATCGACGAGTTTCAGGACACCTCGCCCATGCAGTGGGACAACCTGCGACCGCTCGTCAGCGAGAGCATGAGCCGCGGCTGCGACGACCTCATCATCGGCGACGAGAAACAGTGCATCTACCGCTTCCGCAACTCCGACCCGGAGCTGCTCAGCCGCCACGTCGGCAACCAGATCGCGGCACGTTTCTCACCTGACAACGTTGCCGTGCGCGGCACCGACATCACCGACAACAACAACTGGCGCAGCGCTCCCGAGATCGTCATGTTCAACAACACGCTCTTCACCGGGCTTGCCGCCGAGGTCGACCGCCGCGCGGGAGCCTCGTCCGACAACCATGATGCAATCAGCGCCCGCGACACCTATAGCAACATCGTGCAGCAGATACCCGGACGCAATGCCGGTCTTAAAGGCTACGTAAAAGTCGCCTTCGTGCCACCTGCCGATGAGTCAGGCGACGACAACACCACCGAGACGACCGATGACGACAGCGACAACCGCAACGATGCCTTTGCCCTCGACTTCATGACAGCCGAACTACGCCGGCAACTGACCGTCGGCGGCTACTCCCCGCGCGACATAGCCATCCTCGTGCGCTCCCACGTCAATGGCGAGAAAGTCATCAACCACCTGCTGCGCGAGATGGACCGTCCCGACTCGGGGCTGCCGCGGTTTGACATCATGTCGAGCGACGCCATGTCGGTCGGCAGTTCACCGACAGTACGGCTCATCATCAGCATCCTGCGCCTTGTCAACATCCCCGAACTGCTCGACAGCGATCACGCCCCGGTCAGCGACAGTCAGCAGCCACGCCGACGCAGCAACCCCGCCCACCGGCGCGCACGCCTTGTCAATCGCTACGAGCGCTACCTCCACACCGATAATCCCGCCACAGGCGTCCATTACACGCCGTCCGAGGCTCTTGCCGCCGCCCTCGATGACGAGGAGACGACAACCGAGACTACCGATGACAGCCGGGACACGGGCAGTGTCACCGCCATGTCGTGCCCCAACCTCCCATCCATCATAGAGCGCATCATCGCACGTTATGTACCCGAGGGAGCCCTCGCCGATGACAACATCTTCGTCACCGCGTTCCAGGACATAGTGCTCGACTACTGCTCGCGCGGCGACCATGACATCCGCTCGTTCCTCGCCTGGTGGGACAAGACCGGCGCCCAGTCCAAAATATCGTCGCCCCCCGACCTCAACGCATTAACCGTCATGACAATCCACCAGTCCAAGGGACTGGAGTTTCCATGCGTCCACATCCCCTTTGCCACCGGCGACTTGCTCAAGTACAGAGGCTTCTTCTGGCATCCCCTCGACCCCGGAGACTTCTCAGGCGTCGATCCTGACTGTGTCCCGCCGATGGTTCCGCTCGCCATCACCTCCAAGCTGTCGGAAGTCGACATGTTTGCACACGAATTTAATGACTATTGCAGCCGTCAGCGCATCGACGAGCTCAATGTCAACTACGTGGCATTCACCCGAGCCACCACCGAGCTGATCGTATGCTCCAACACCGACGAAGGACGATACAACGAGCGGTTCGGGCTGTATCTGCGCGACGCCATCAACCACATGTCAGAAAGCTACATCGATAGCTCCGCTTCGGGGATCGACACCACGCGACGCCCCTACGTGATGCCGCTCGACACCGCTTTTGACGGTCTGACACTGACGATAGGCGAGCCTACCGTCAAGCAGAGCGGACGCCGGCTCGACGCCGGTCCTGAAAAACTCCCGATGCCGGTCTATAAAGCATTTGAAAACAATGAGATAATCGGCTGCACTCGCACTGACACGCTCGACACGTTTGACATCAGCGATCCCCGCCATCTCGGCAACTTCCTTCACGACGTCATGAGCCATGTGCGTCACCGCGATGACCTCGTGACATCCATGCGCCGCCAGGCTTACCGCTACGGACTCTCCGACGGTCAGCGCTCACGACTGCTCCACCGACTCACCGCCGCGCTCGATGACCCCGCCGCCTCACGATGGTTTGAGGGATTTTCCCGCGTCGTGACCGAGCGCACGATCTCGTCGACCGACCGGCAGCGCCGCCCCGACCGTGTGGTGTGGACCGCCGACGGAATGGTCGATGTCATTGACTACAAGTTTGGCGAACAGCCCCCCGTCGCCGACAGCGAGGACGAGTCATCGACCCATCGCCATTACCGCCGCCAGGTAGAAAGATATACCGACATGCTCCGCAAGGCAGGGCACGACAACGTTCGCGGATTCATCTGGTACATCACCGACACCGATTCCCACATCGTCAACGTGTGACCCCGCCCCAAAAATCATTGGAGATACGCAATATCTGCGCAAGTAGGCACGCGACGTATCGCGTTATCAATCAGATCATTACACTTAATTTTCGCCTTTGAGGAGGTTAACGCGATTCATCGCGTCCCTACCGACGACAGCAACCACCGGACATAAAACCCCAATTAATCGGACATAAAAAAACAGGCGCCTCATGGGCGCCTGTTTTTTATATCGGGAAAACCGTATCAACGGATGATTTCCTTTGATACCTTGTTACCGCGCTTAACGATATAGAGACCACCGTTGGCGGGAGATACAATCTTCACACCCTGGAGGTTGAAGTATTCAGCAGCATTATCAGCATCGACCGCTACCGATTCAACACCTGTAACATCGCCGATAGTTGCAGTGGGCTGGAACTGAACATTGTCATTATAAACCGAGATATAACCCTTAAGACCGGTGCTGAAAGATGAAACCTCTTTTTCTGATTCGGGCTTGATCACTATCTGATACTGGTTATATACAGTGAACGGAGCGCTATAAACAGGAGTATTCTTAATTTCACCAGTTGCATCATTCTTCTCTTCTACTATAGTAAGTTCAAGATAAGCAGTATAAGATGCCTTGGCATTGGTCAATTCAGCCTGATTGAAGTAAACCTTCTCAGCCTTGACAGGATAATTTGCATAATCAACGGTCATGATCTCGTCAACATTGTCAGCTGACAGAACGAGAGGCTCGGAAACCACACCGATTTCACCGTTAGCCTTGACATCAGAATTATTAACAGGAACGATTTCCATCAGGTTATTATAGTTGCTCAACTGAGCCATCCAGCCTCCACCGATCACGTCACCCTGAGCGACATCCGAGATAGAGCCGTAAACGAGTCCGCAAGCGTCACCATCATTTACATAGACATTAAGTCCGTAAACATCGTTGACTGTCATGTTGAAGTTCACGACAAACTTCTCTGACTTGGCACCCTTGGCTAGGTCAGCGTAAGCAGCAAGAATATCCTTGATTGAAGAGTAAGAAGTAACAAGAGTATAAACAGCTTCAACAACCTTGCTGTTGTCAAGACCAGCCTTGACTGCGATAGCCTTGACAGTCATCTCCTTGTCGATAGTGATAGGCTCGGTATAGAGAGTTGAAGCGGTCGTAGGCTCTGAACCGTCGAGAGTATAATAGATAGTTGCACCCTCAGTAGAGCATGAGATGGCAACCTTTGTTCCGGGTATTACCTGACCTGCAGCGGGATCAAATGTCGGAGCAGAAACATTGGTAGCTGGACCTGCCTTAACATAGGTCACGGTCATAGATACAATGCGAACATGTCCTTTAGAACCACCCTGGGTGATAGTAACCGAATTTACCTCTTCATCGGCAGTCCAGGTGTTATCGCTAACGCTAAATGTTCCGGATGAAGCAGATGATTCTGAATTAAATGCATAATCACCGGTACCGGTAGTAAAGACAATCTTTGAAATATAGTAACCATCGGGAACTGATACTGTCATAGTATTACCACCATACATACGGATTGAAGTTCCCGAAGTATAATATTTCGGAGTATTATTATTTGAACCCTTATCGAAAGTAACTTTAACAGGTTCATTTTCTACCTCTGCTACTTCTGCTGCATTAGCATATCCCATTTCTGAGAAATTGAATGTCACGTCATCTCCACCACCGACTACAGGAGCCTCGGTAACTACAACCTTGAACGATGCAGTTCCTGCGAGGTAGGACTCTGTAGCAGCTGATGTTGCTGTAATAGTAGTTTCGCCGGCGGCAACACCGGTGATAACACCGTTTTCATCAATAGTTGCAATCGAAGTGTCAGCCGAAGTGTAAGTCAGTGAAAGTTCCGCAGGAGTGAAAGCGGGAGCTTCAACGGTCTTACCTACTTCAACGCTTACTTCCTCCTCGGCAAAAGTAAGTTCGGGATCAACAGGAGTAGCGGGAGTGGTAGGTACAATAGCTGTGACATCGCCGACTGTGGTAGTGGGCTGGAACTGAACAGCATCATTATAAACCGAGATATAGCCCTTAAGACCTGTGCTGAATCCTATAACTTCAGAATCAGACTCAGGCTTGATTTCTATCTGATACTGATTATAGACGGTAAACGGAACACTGAAAACAGGAGTCTCACCGCTCATATCAACAGCGAGATAAGCTGTGTAAGACGCCTTTTTATTTGTCATTTCTGACATATCAAAGTAAACCTTCTCAGCCTGAACAGGATAGTTGGCATAAGCGGTTGTCATGATTTCACTGACATTATCCACTGTCAGATTAACCGGAACGGAAACCACGCCGGTCTGACCGTCAATCTTCTTGACATCGGCATTGTTTTCAGGAACGATTTCCATCAAGTTATTGTAGTTGCTCAACTGAGCCATCCAGCCTCCGCCGATCACGTCACCCTGAGCGACATCCGAGATAGAACCGTAAACAAGTCCGCAAGCGTCACCGTCATTAACGTAGACATTAAGTCCATAAACATCGTTGACTGTCATGTTGAAGTTCACGACAAACTTCTCTGACTTGGCACCCTTGGCTAGGTCAGCGTAAGCAGCAAGAATATCCTTGATTGAAGAGTAAGAAGTAACAAGAGTATAAGCAGCTTCAACAACCTTGCTGTTGTCAAGACCAGCCTTGACTGCAATAGCCTTGACAGTCATCTCCTTGTCGATAGTGATAGGCTCGGTATAGAGAATTGAAGCTGTCGTAGGCTCTGAACCGTCGAGAGTGTAATAGATCGCTGCACCCTCAGTAGAGCATGAGATAGCAACCTTTGTTCCGGGCATTACCTGACCTGCTTCAGGATCAAATTTAGGAGCAGAAACATTGGTAGCGGGACCTGCCTTAACATAGGTCACGGTCATAGATACAATGCGAACATGTCCTTTAGAACCACCCTGGGTGATAGTAACCGAATTTACCTCTTCATCGGCAGTCCAGGTGTTATCGCTAACGCTAAATGTTCCGGATGAAGCAGATGATTCTGAATTAAATGCATAATCACCGGTACCGGTAGTAAAGACAATCTTTGAAATATAGTAACCATCGGGAACTGATACTGTCATAGTATTACCACCATACATACGGATTGAAGTTCCCGAAGTATAATATTTCGGAGTATTATTATTTGAACCCTTATCGAAAGTAACTTTAACAGGTTCATTTTCTACCTCTGCTACTTCTGCTGCATTAGCATATCCCATTTCTGAGAAATTGAATGTCACGTCATCTCCATCACCTACTACAGGAGCCTCGGTAACTACAACCTTAAACGATGCGGTTCCTTCAAGATAGCGGTCAGTAGCAGCTGACTTAGCGGTAATAGTAGTTTCGCCGACAGCAACACCGGTCACTACACCATCAGCATCTACTGTTGCAACAGAAGCGTCAGCAGTAGTATAGGTTAGTGAAAGATTAGAAGGAGTGAATGCGGGAGCGTCAACAGTACCTCCTACTACAACACTGACTTCCTCTTTTTCAAAAGCAAGATCGGGATCAACAGGAGTAACAGGGACATCGCCTGACTGCTTTTTATAAAGAGTACAATCCTTCTGCGTACCGGTCTTATAGTTAGTAAAACGAGGAGAACCAGTATTATACTGTAGCTTACAACTTCCACCATTACTGTTTTTCACAAAAACTATTGTTGCCACACCGGCATCGACAGAGATATTCATATCACAAGTCTCAGCCAAATCCGATGAAGATGCTATACTACCATTATCTACCTTAGTACAAGAAAGATAGAAATTTCCGGCAGGATCAGTAAACTCAAAAGCATAAGACCCGGCTGTGGTGCCTTCAACGAGATTAAAGGGACAAACATCGGTAGAAGCTATTGTTGCAACATCACCATCTACAGTAATACCGTTTGCTACACTATATCTATATTTACTGGTTTGAGCACCCATTGCATTATTTTCATAAGCAAGGATATAAGTATCACCAACGGTCAAATCGGCTGTCGATTCAACCTTAACATAAGTATCTCCGACAACTGCTTCGGCGGCACTAACGGCGAAGAGCGTCATCAGACACATTAAAGAAAGTAATAATTTTTTCATAAAAATATGATTTGGATTAATAATTATTCAATAGAGCAGTTTTTATTCGTTTAAGCCCAATATCGGGGGCTACAAAATCAAGTGCTTAATAAGTCGCAAAAATAGTTAAAATCAATTACAAGCACAAATTTTATTCTATAAATATAGGGCATTATTTCTGTCACGACTTTTTTTAACACTATAAATTACCGGTTGGCCCTAACTTTTTGCCACGATGGATTGTTAGAATACTGTATACAACGACAAAATGTATATCTTTTTAATTATTACTAACTACTATTACAAAAAAAATTTAAGGAGGTACTTATTATGAACACTGCCCCACTCCAAGGAATTAAAATCGTTGACTTTACAAGCGTACAGTCAGGTCCTTCATGTACTCAGCTTCTCGCATGGCTTGGTGCTGATGTAATCAAAATCGAACGTCCCGGAACCGGCGACGCAACCCGTGACGAGCTTCAGTTCTCGCCCGACTGCCCGAGCTACTATTTCTTGCAGCTCAACAGCGACAAGAAGTC
>CAYTWG010000014.1:42711-43028 GCA_964442005.1 uncultured Bacteroides sp.
AGAAGTCGCTTACACTTGACGCCGCCACTCCCGACGGTAAAGAAATTCTTACCAAACTTATCAAGGAAGCCGATATATTTGTTGAAAACCTCCACCCGGGAGCTATGGATAAGCTCGGTTTCAGCTGGGAGGTGGTTCACCAGATCAATCCCCGCTGTATCTACGGCACAATCAAGGGTTTCCCCTTGTCATCACGATTTAAAGATCTGAAGGCTTACGAACCTGTAGCACAGGTGACGGCAGCAGCAGCGTCGACCACAGGATGGTGGGAAGGCGAGTATAACGTTCCTACACAGTCAGGCGCAGCGCTCGGCGAC
>CAYTWG010000015.1:0-42473 GCA_964442005.1 uncultured Bacteroides sp.
ATATTCAACGTGGCGGGTTTCTCATAGAACCGTCGCACAGGCTATTGTTCGTAGGGGTTACATCTCGCCCTACTTCGTAACCAATACCGAGAAAATGGAGGTCGACATGGATAATCCCTATATCCTCCTCTACGATAAGAAGATTTCCAATTTCAAGGACCTTCTTCCCGTTCTTGAACCCGTTGCTCAGAGTGGTCGTCCCCTTCTCATCATCGCTGAGGACGTTGACCAGGAAGCACTTGCAACCCTCGTTGTCAACCGTCTGCGCGGCTCGTTGAAAGTGTGCGCTGTCAAAGCTCCAGGTTTTGGTGACCGTCGTAAAGAAATGCTTGAAGACATCGCAATACTGACAGGCGGCATCGTTATATCTGAAGAGAAAGGCATGCGTCTTGACGGTGCTACTGTCGACATGCTTGGTACTGCTGAGACAGTAACTGTCAATAAGGAAAACACTACTATCGTAAACGGTGCCGGCGACAAGAAGGCTATCGCTGACCGTGTTGCACAGATCAAGGCTCAGATTGAGCAGACCAAGAGCGACTACGATCGCGAGAAACTTCAGGAACGTCTTGCTAAACTTGCTGGTGGTGTTGCCGTACTCCATATCGGAGCACCCAGCGAGGTAGAAATGAAAGAAAAGAAAGACCGTGTTGATGACGCATTGAGCGCAACACGCGCCGCTATCGCTGAAGGCATTGTCCCCGGTGGTGGTGTAGCCTACATCCGTTGCGTTGCAGCACTTGAGAACCTCAAGGGCGAAAACGAGGACGAGACTACAGGTATCCACATCGTTAAACGCGCTATCGAAGAGCCGCTGCGACAGATCGTTGCAAACGCCGGCGTCGAAGGTGCCGTTGTGGTTCAGAAAGTAAAAGAAGGAAACGGTGACTTTGGATATAATGCCCGCACCGGCGTTTACGAAAACCTCCTTGCTGCCGGTGTCATCGACCCTGCGAAGGTTACTCGCGTAGCTCTTGAAAACGCAGCTTCTATCGCCGGAATGTTCCTTACTACCGAATGTGTGATTGCCGACAAGAAAGAGGATAATCCTGCTCCCGCAATGCCTGCAGGCGGTATGGGAGGTATGGGCGGCATGATGTAAGCCACCGGCTAACTGACATAAATCGGGCAATAACCCCGACAGATACAAAAATAGACCGTACGATCGTACGGTCTATTTTTGTATCCTATCCTTTACACAATCCCCGGTTTAATGATTTTATATTTATTAACAAATAATTTGTTTTTTAAGTAACGTGAATAATGTGTTTAAGGCACTTTTTTCGTAATTTTGTTATCGTAATCATCCCACAGAATGTGGGACACACGGCAATCAGTTTTAATCATAAGATGACCAATAAGTTAATCACTTTATTCACAGTTTTTGCGCTAACATTTTCAGTGTCGGCAAATCAACCTGTGCAGCCATCTGATGATGCCCCTTGGATGATTGCGGCTATTGATTTCACCAACGCTAATGAGTTGTTACCGCTGTTACCTCCCGTAGATAATAGTGATGATGCCGAGACATCGCAGATCACTGAGGACATGCTGTCGCTCGCGCACTCATTTATCGGAACGAACTACCGTCGCGGTGGCAAGACGCCTAAAGGATTTGACTGTTCCGGATTTACCGGATACATATTCCGTCAGTTTGGATACAGTCTCGGTGCTTCTTCGCAAGCTCAGTTTAATGACGGAACGGCAATTGACCGTGCTGATATAATGCCTGGTGATCTTTTATTTTTCCGGGGCAGTTCGTCTAAATCAATCGGACATGTTGCCATAGCCGTGAGCGCCGACCCTCTGACCGGAGAAATCACATTTATCCACTCTGCAATAAAAGGCGGGATACGTCTTGACAAGATTTCAGCGCCATATTACGCTAACCGGTTTGTCGGAGCTCGACGAGTTATCACACAATAATCCGCAAGTACTGTCCTGACTGCCATCTCCCCCTATTGAATATTTCATTACTCCTCTTCAGTTATGGATCAACCGAAGCAACGTATCCTGCAACTTCGTGACGAACTAAACCGCCACAACCACAATTATTATGTACTGAACAATCCTACTATAAGTGACCGGGATTTTGACATGCTTATGAAAGAACTTGAGCGACTTGAAGCCGAGTTCCCTGAGATGTACGACCCGCTGTCACCCACACATAGAGTTGGTAGCGATATCAGCCAGTCATTTACACAAGTAGAGCACATATATCCGATGCTTTCACTTGCCAATACCTACTCTATCGGTGACGTAGATGAATTTTTCAGACGTACCCGCCAGTCACTGTCGGGCGAAGAGTTCACGATTGTCGGCGAAATGAAATTTGACGGCACGTCGATTTCATTAATTTATGAACATGGCGAACTCGTAAGAGCCGTCACTCGAGGTGACGGAGAAAAAGGTGACGTTGTGACCGAGAATGTAAAGACTATCCGCAGCATACCCCTGCGGCTTCAGGGTGAAGGCTATCCTGACATGTTTGAAATACGTGGCGAGATCGTTTTACCGTGGAAAGAATTTGATCGTCTCAACCGAGAGAGAGAATTTAACGAAGAGCCGCTTTTCGCCAATCCACGTAACGCCGCGTCAGGAACCCTCAAACTGCAAAATTCATCTGAGGTGGCTCGTCGAGGTCTTGACGCCTATTTCTATTATCTGCTTGGTGAAAATCTCCCTGCCGACAATCACTATGACAACATGATGGAAGCGAAGAAATGGGGCTTTAAAGTTTCAGACATCATGACATGTCTCCACTCCATTAAAGATGTCGACAATTTTATCAATCACTGGGATACCGAGCGTAAACATCTGCCGGTAGCAACTGACGGACTTGTTTTCAAAGTCAACTCACTGCGCCAGCAACTCAACCTTGGCTTTACGGCAAAATCACCGCGTTGGGCTATCGCATATAAGTTCCCCGCCGAGCGCGCTCTGACACGCCTGCAGTTTGTGTCTTTTGAAGTCGGACGCATGGGTATAATAACTCCGGTCGCTAATCTTGACCCTGTACTTCTTTCCGGTACAATAGTGAAACGCGCGTCTTTGCACAATGAGGACATCATACGTTCGCTCGACATTCATGAACAGGACATGCTGTATGTTGAAAAAGGCGGTGAAATAATTCCCAAAATTACCGGAGTTGATACTAATGCTCGTCAACCGGGGGCTATGCCGGTATCATTCATAACCCGGTGCCCGGCATGCGGCACTCCCCTTGTCCGCGTCGAGGGTGAAGCCGCATGGCTTTGCCCGAACAAATATGGCTGTCCTCCTCAGATTGCAGGACGCATCGAGCATTTTGTTGGACGCCGCATGATGAATATTGACGGTATTGGAGAAGAGACCGCCGCACAACTATATAATGCAGGATTAGTCTCCAATATTGCCGACATTTATGATCTCACACGCGAATCACTTATGTCGCTTGAACGTTTCGCTGAAAAAAGCGCCGACCGCATAATGAAAGGAATACACGACTCCCTCTCCGTGCCTTTTGAACGTGTGATTTTTGCATTGTCGATCCCCTATGTCGGAGAAACCGGTGCAAAGAAACTTGCTCGCGCCGCTCTCAATATCGACAATCTCATGGGAATGACAATCGAACAGCTGACCGAAATAGAGGACATTGGTCCGCGCATTGCCGAAAGTATTGTGGAATACTTTGCCAATTCAGTCAACCGATCCATAATCCAACGACTTAAAGAAGCCGGAGTACAGATGGCAATGGAAAATACCTCAACAGAGGGACGTTCCGATCGTCTTGCCGGAAAATCCATTGTTATAAGTGGAACATTCTCCCATCATTCACGCGACGAGTATAAATCGATGATCGAACTTCATGGAGGAAAAAATGTAGGTTCGATTTCCAAAAAGACCGACT
The DNA here is from genome assembly GCA_964442005.1 of uncultured Bacteroides sp. Lineage (GTDB taxonomy): Bacteria > Bacteroidota > Bacteroidia > Bacteroidales > Muribaculaceae > JAAVFS01. Next base: position 3,890 of record CAYTWG010000015.1, read on the forward strand.
ATGTACTTGCCGGAGAAAATATGGGACCGGCAAAACTTGAAAAAGCAGGAGCTCTCGGAATTCCGATAATCGACGAAGATACATTCCTTCAGATGATTTCTGAATAAGGGTACTCCTTGCTGTACGGAAGAACATTTTCTACACGTCGGTCGTTATATCTTTAGAACTTATAACAAATGCAAAAAGGTCAAAAAGATGAAAAGAATTTTTTACATGGCGCTCCCGCTTCTCATGTTGGGCGCCCTATCATCGTGTGATGAAAAATCTCGTCTTGCTTCTGAAATTGAAGGTACCTGGACCGGCGCTCCCGAACAAATGACAGTGACTGATGCAGCATCTTCTTCAGCAACACGTGTGATAACATTTACCAAAGGCGACAAAAATATGCCGTCGACAATGTCGGTCGACGCGATGTTCTCGGTTGAGATTGCGCTCCCGGCAACAGACGGCATTGTAACACCGATAGCAGTGACCGCTTCCGGCACCGCTGTCATCGCCGGAACCTGGCAACCCGTTGATGACGATGAAATTGCCGTATTCCTCGACCGCTCGACTCTTGAAGTCAGTGTCGACCCTGATGCCGTGACACTCACCGCAAGCCCCCTGTTCGCGTCACAATCTCAGGTCGACAGTCTGAAACCTGCTATGACTCAAGCAGTAAAACAGCACATAACATCGGCTATGGAGCATAGCGTTCTTGATTTTAACCGTATCGACGATATCAAGATCAAGAATAACATACTGTCTTGCGAGATCGGGAAGAAAGACCTCACATTCCATCGGTCAGGAAACTGATCTTTACCGCTGGTAAAGATGCCCTGATTGTCCGCTTCATTTCCGGCTAATAAAACATTTTATTAAGGATTTTTGGATACTTTTCCGAAAATCCTTATTTTTGTGCTTATGAATTAAATCTCATAAACAATGGCAACAAAACCGTTTAAATATCAGAAAATGTTCCCTCTCGGGAAAGATACCACCGAGTATTATCACCTTACTTCCGATTATGTAAAAGTCGAGAACTGGGGCGGTCATGAATTCCTCGTCGTTGATCCAGAGGCTCTTACCGTGCTTGCCCGTCAGGCAACCCATGATAACTCATTCATGCTGCGCCGCGAGCACAATGAAATGGTTGCAAAAATTCTCCATGATCCCGAAGCAAGTCAGAATGACAAATTTGTCGCGCTCACAATGCTCCGTAATGCTGAGATCGCCGCAAAAGGACAACTTCCTTTCTGCCAGGATACCGGTACGGCAATCATTCATGGCGAGAAAGGTCAGAACGTGTACACCGGCTGCGACGATGCCGAGAAACTGTCTAAAGGAGTCTATGACACATACACTACTGACAATCTGCGCTATTCTCAGAATGCTCCTCTCACAATGTATGACGAGGTCAACACCGGATGCAACCTTCCCGCTCAGATAGACATCCATGCCGAAGAGGGTGACGAATATCATTTTGTATTTGTTGCCAAAGGTGGAGGCTCAGCCAACAAGACATATCTTTATCAGGAAACAAAGGCTATTATAAATCCCAAGACTCTTGTGCCGTTCCTCGTAGAGAAAATGAAAACACTCGGAACTGCAGCATGTCCCCCCTATCACATTGCATTTGTTATTGGTGGTACATCTGCTGAAAAGAATCTTGAGACGGTTAAGAAAGCGTCTATCAAATATTACGACAACCTGCCTACTAAAGGCAATGAACTCGGTCACGCTTTCCGCGACGTTGAACTCGAAAAAGAATTGCTCGAGGCTTCACGTAAACTCGGTCTTGGCGCACAGTTTGGCGGCAAATACTTTGCTCATGACATCCGCGTAATCCGACTGCCGCGACACGGGGCTTCATGTCCTATCGGCATGGGAGTAAGCTGTTCAGCCGACCGCAACGTTAAAGCGAAAATCAACCGTGAAGGTCTGTGGATTGAAAAGCTTGACACCAATCCCGGAGAACTCATTCCTGAAGAACTCCGAAATGCCGGCGAAGGCGATGTTGTTAAGATCGACCTTAACCGTCCTATGAGCGAAGTCCTTGCCGAACTCACAAAATATCCCGTCTCAACACGTCTGTCTCTTAACGGAACAATTATTGTAGGTCGTGACATCGCTCACGCCAAGATCAAGGAACGTCTTGACCGCGGCGAGGAAATGCCCGAATACCTTAAAAAACATCCCATATACTATGCAGGTCCCGCCAAAACGCCGGAAGGTATGCCCTCCGGCTCATTTGGACCGACCACTGCCGGACGTATGGATCCATACGTTGATCAGTTCCAGGATGCAGGTGGCTCTATGATTATGATAGCCAAGGGTAACCGTTCAAAACAGGTAACCGACGCATGTAAGAAACACGGTGGTTTCTATCTCGGTTCTATCGGAGGTCCCGCTGCTGTACTTGCCGCAAACTCGATCAAGAAAGTAGAGCTTCTTGAATACCCTGAACTCGGCATGGAAGCTATTTGGAAAATCGAAGTCGAGAACTTCCCCGCATTCATTCTCGTAGATGATAAGGGCAACGACTTCTTTACTGAAATAGCCACCAAGTGTGCCGCTTGCCCTATTGCAAAATAAGCACTGATACTTTTTGACCGTTAAATATCACGTAGGAGATAAGTCCCGTTCGATTCCGGGCTTATCTCCTTTGTTGTTAATATATTCCGATTTCATTTATATTCTATTGAGACACAAGCCAATCGCGTATCCGTATAAATAATTTTATATATGTAATTTAGTCTTTCAAAAATGTGGTATTTGAAAAAAAAATAGTAATTTTGCATCGTCAATAAGTGTTTTTTATTCTAACGCTTATCGATAAAAAACAGCCATCGGCACCATGCCTGTATGGCAACAATTTGAGTTAATTAATTCGGGAACTCCTATTTTTTTGTTTAACAAAAGGAATAGGAGCGAACGGGATTGTTATAATATAAAAGAAATTTTTAAATCGGTTACATATAGTATTGCTTGCACACACCTATCTTATTTGCTACGATATAACTAAATAATCGATAAGTTAATAAAGTCAATCTCAAATGAATAAATTTATAAAAAGTTTACTCATAGCATTTTGCATCACGGTACCGGTGACATCATTGTCACAGTCACGTATCGGTGAGATTGACATATTCATGGGTGCACAATTCAGCTACCGCGACATATACCATAATAACCGGGTCTACGATGTGTTGGTCAACCTGACACCTGGTGTTAAATGGAAATTCGGTAATCACTGGGAAATAGCAGCCCAGGCATTGGTCCCGGTCATAAACCAGTATGGCGACCGATATAGGAATGTACGCCTCAATGTAGCAACACTGTCTAAACAGTTTGGGTTCTTCAACCGTTGGCGCATGAAGGCAAGTGCCGGATGGTTTGGCTATGAACGTTACGGAATAGACCTGAAAAACATGGTGATCGTAAACAACTGGTTGGCAATGACAGCGCAACTTGGATTGACCGGTTACTGCTCCATGGCTGACGGACTCGAAGGTAGTGACATGAAACGAGTGACTTTTCTTGTCGGTCCGGAGTTTTATCTCCACAAGTGGAATACTCAGTTCTCACTGCGCGGAGGCAGATTCGTATACGAAGACTACGGTGTCACCGCTGAAGCAATGAGACACTTCAAACATGTTACCGTGAGCTGTTTTGCCTCATATAGCGATGTATGGAAAGAAAATGCCGGATTCAAGGTAATTATAATGCTACCTCCGTACAAGCGTAAAAAACGTGTCGTTAATTTCCGCCCGGCAAGCAATTTCCGTATCACCTACAATATTGAGGCTGAAAGTTATGCCAACTATATGTACATCACCGATCCTGAACAGAACGAACGTGAAGGATGGTTTGATCATGACCTCATTCCTTGGGGACCCGATAGCGCTTTTAGCGATTTTAAATACATCGAGACTGACTCGACAAAAACCGGAGATAGAAAATGAGCATAAGAAGAATCATATTACTTGTAATGCTGATATCGGCAATAGAGCTTCACGCACAGCTCTATACCGGTATGTCCGGACTCATAAACACACCGTCTGCCGAGATGTTTGATGCCGGGGAGGTTCAGATTGGCGGATATTATATGGAAAACCATTTTTTACCCGGATCGAACAAATCAGGATATCGGTTTTATTGTCAAGGGAAGCCTTATAATACAGTTGATTTCTACGCATCTATCACACCGTTCAATTGGATCCAGATAGGTTACACGTTTACTTTGCTTAAAGCAAAACTGGAGGGACATGATAAACCCGGATACAATATGAAAGATCGATACATATCATTAAAGCTTAATCCAATAAAAGAAAAAGGATGGATTCCGTCAATTGCGATTGGAGCAAATGATTTTTTAAGCTCAGCTACAAAGAGACATGAGCATGATGAATATACAGAATCCTCAGGATATTTCTGCAACTACTACTTGGCTGTGACAAAGCATTTTAATATACCTAAATCAATCATAGGCGTCAATATCGCCTATCGATATTCGCCAAACGGCTATTTCAAAAAGTGGTGTGGTGTCGTTGGTGGATTGACATGGAGTCCTACATGGTTCAAGGACTTGCGTGTAATCGCCGAATGGACCGGACACGAAGTCAATTTAGGTGCCGATGTTTTGTTATGGAAACATCTATTTATTCAGGCAGCACTGGTCAGATGTAAATATTTCTCCGGTGGTCTGAGTTACAGAGTTAATTTATTTTGAAACAAATAAACTATATTATAACTTAATTTTTAATTTATCTAAACAACAAACAAAGATGAAAAAGATTTTATTCTTCGGAGTTTTATCACTCGTCGGCTTGTCATTTTCTGCTTGTCAGCACACCCACGATTACAATTATGACAACGTAACGCCGCCTACTGTTGCTGTTGCAGCCAATACCCTCACCGGTGTTATTACCGACATCCAGGGTAATCCCATAAGCGGCGCAACCGTAAAGGTAGGAAGCATGACTGCAACTACTGACAACGACGGTGTATATCACTTTGACAATGTTCCCGCAGGAAGCTACACTATTACAGCATCGGCACCCGGAAAGGTTAATGTAACTACTGATTTAGTTGTATCAAACTCCGGCAACACTCAGAAACTCATCTGGAATGCATCTCTTCCTAAAGAAAACACTACTGAATTTAACGTTACTGTCAACGGAGGCGGTCACGGTGAAGTTGAATCTGAAGCACTCCGATTCAATGATCAGGGTAAGGTAGAAATCAATGTTCAGGTAGCTAACAACAATGTTCCCAAAGACGTAAAAATATACCTTACTCCCATTTATACTGAGGCAGGAGCAGAGCTCTCAAGAGCAGAGGAAGAAGCTATGCTCATCGGTGCAAATCTTTCTTGCAGCGACCCCAATCTTAAACTGTCACAGGATGTCGCTATAACATTTGATCTTGACAACAGCGTTGCAAACGTTCTGACAACCAAGAAATATGTTAACGGTCACTGGGTAGAAGTTGAGCACGCTGTAACTGACGGCAACGTAGTTATCAATGACCGCGACTTCACCTTTTATGGTCTCTTCCTCCAGGTTGATATCGCTAAGAAAGTTAAGACTGAAGCTATCGTTTTTGAAAAATCAGAATGGAACAACCTCTACGGTGCTCATGAAGAATATGTTGACGTAGCTAACTTCAACTATAAAGCCGGTACCGAGATTATTTCTCGCGCAAGCAACAAACTTGAAGGTCTCCTTATCGAATACATGGCACGTCTCTTTGGTTGCGTAGTTAAGACCGTTCCCGGAACCTATCCCATCGAGACAGTTCTGCCCGTCGGAACAGCTCTCTCAATCAAAGGTGCTCAGGAAATTACCGACATAACTATTACAGGTAATTCACGCAGCGTCAAAGGTACTGCATACGGAACTACAACTGTACAGGTGACAACTTATAACCGCAATCACAACGGTGGTGGTTCATCTCCAGTTGGTCAGTAATCCATATAACATATTAAAAAAACAGGCTGCTCATCGGGCAGCCTGTTTTTTTATACACCTAATTTAAATCAATAAATATCTTTGATAAATTTCGCGGGAACACCGCCGACAATCGTCATCGGTGCCACATCTTTAGTCACCACAGCACCTGCGGCAATAATCGCACCATCTCCGATAGTGACGCCCTGGAGAATCGTTGCATTTGCACCGACCCACACTTTGTTTCCTATCCTCACGGGGGCTGCGGTCATGTCTCCACGATGGTCAGGGTCCATTACATGATTAAGTGTCGCTATGACGCAATTATGCCCAATCAACACATCATCCCCGATGAATATACCCCCTTGATCCTGAAACTTACATCCTGAATTTATAAACACACGTTGACCGATATGTATATTTTTACCACAATCGGTATAGAACGGCGGGAACAAGCCGAAAGAACTATCGATTTGACGTCCCGTGAGTTCCGACATTAGAGCTATAATTTCATCGTGAGTGTGGTAAGCATTATTTATTTCCATAGTCACTCTGATAGCTTCCTGACTAAGACTATGCATCATCTCGTGCACCGGAGAGTTTGCCTTAATCACATTCCCCGAACTCATCTCTTCAATAAATTCATCTAAATTCATTTCAATTCAATTTTAATAGTTACACTACCACGCCCGAGAGCTTCGGCAAGTCCGGCATTATCACTGATATGCCCGATAGGAGTATAGCTGTAAGATGATCTGAACGATTCGTAAAACAATACCAGACATTCACGCCCGTATAACATCAGATCTCCGGCTGTAATGCTTCCTGAAACAGTAGGTCCAACGGGGAGCTCCGTGTCAAAATAGTAATACTTTTCATTTCCGTTAAGTTCTTCCATCCTGATCTCAACAGGTAAAAGACTTTTGAAAGATTTCGCAGCCTCTGTATCGGCAAAATCAGCATAAAATGCCTTTTCTCCAATTGATATCTTCATCATATCCGATTCTTCGTTATCCATATTATCATTATTACCACCATTAGATATCCCGGGGGACGTTGGAAGTGTCGGGACAAACGGCATGTCACGCTCATCTGTCGAACAAGAATATAAAAGCGCTATTAAAGCAGCCAATACTATCGGTACAAATCGTTTCAACTTCATAATCTATAACATAACTCCAATCATCATACAAAGATAACAACAATATCGTCTATTCAAATAACCCCGATTACATTCTTTTATACCACTATCCCTGATTTCCTCAATAACTTTCCTGTGTTCTTATAAAAACCGGGACTGCAACCATTATTGATTACAGTCCCGATTAATCCGAGATTTCTACCCTTGTCAGAGGGTAACGATTATATTATCATTAATAATTCATGCATCATATTGTACGCTCAATATTCCAAGTCCAGGCACGGAGACCCAACTTAGGCTTTTCATCATCGAGCGCCTTGAGTGCATCGAGCAGATTGTCAACACGCGAGTCCTCTACCATCGTCATGATCGCACCAGCTATCGAAGGCCACGCATGAGAACCATAATGAGGTTCTCCTGTCTTTGAACCGCGCCCTTTTACCGATTCCCACGACGTGAATCCGCGACAATTGTTCTTCTCCAATACTTCGACAATATGATCATAATGAGCCTGGTCAAAGGCTATAAACATTGCTTTCATTTCTTATTGATTGCTTTACGATGTTTTTTACGGTTACGTTTCAATCCGGTAGCTGCAAAGACGCAGTAAAGAACCGGTACAAATAGGAGTGTCAAAATGGTCGACATTGTAAGACCACCGATAACGGCAATACCCATCGGGCGCCACATTTCAGCACCTTCACCCGAGCCGACAGCCATAGGCACCATACCGAGAATCGTAGTAAGCGACGTCATGATTACAGGACGCAGACGAGACTTACCGCCTAACACTACCGACGAGCGGACACTCATACCGCGTTCACGGTTCAAAGTAATATAGTCGATAAGCACGATACCGTTTTTCACCACAATACCGATCAACATGATTGCACCGATCATACTCATAACATTGAGTGTAGTGTCAGTAAGCCACAGTATAAGTGCAATACCCGAGAACGCAAACAACAGCGATGTCATTATAATAGCCGGATAAGTGAATGACTCAAACTGTGCCGCCATCACAATGTAGACAAGAATAACGATCAGCAATGCGAGAAGTCCGAGGTCTGAGAACGAATCCTGCTGATCCTCATACGAACCCGACAGGGTGATTGAAATACCCTGATCAAGATCCATAGTGCCGATAGCATCAAACGAAGCGGCTACCACGTCGCTCATCGGAGCGCCGTCGACTACGGTAGATACAGTGATGATACGCTGACGGTCCTTTCGTTCAATAGTAGGCGGCGTGAAGCGCTCTACCACTTTACCGACATCCTTGATACGCACCGCTTGACCGGCATTATTATAAATGAGTATGTTCTCAATATCGGCAATCGATGTACGGTATTCGGGGGCATATAGAACCTTTATATCATATTCCTCACCATCTTCACGGAAATACGATGCAGTGCTACCGTTGATGCGGTTACGCAGATAAGTAGCTGCCGTCGTAAGGTTAAGACCGTATATCGCAAGTTTTTCTCTATCAAAATCGACCTGATATTCAGGCTGATAATCTGATCGGCTAATATTAACGTCGGCTGTTCCGGGGATTTCCGAGAGCAATCGTTTCAACTGGGCAGCAACGGAGTCGGTTTTTTCAAAATCATAACCATAGATCTCATAGTCGATTGTCTGCTGTCCGCTCATACCGCCGCCACGGCTACCACCCACATTCACGAGAGCCTTTTTAAATTCCGGATAATGCATCAGGTCTCGACGCATCTCTCCGGCAATCTCAACAATATCACGCTCACGGTCCGAGGGATCGACAAGACGTATGTTCATCGATATAATATGCGTACCGTTATCCTGAAGTGACGCAAATGTATTATCGCTACCGGCTTGACCTACAGTGTAGTTCATAACCTGAATCTCGGGATACTTCTCAATCCACTCGTCATAGAGTTTCTTGGACATCTCCTCGGCAAGTTCCACGCGGGAGCCGATAGGCAACTCAAGTGTAACACCCAGACGCGAGTTATCCATCGTGGGAATAAACTCAGTTCCAATATATTTCATCAACCCCATCGAGGCGACAAACAATATCAGACATGATAAAATCGTGATCGTACGATGACCCACAACCCAGTTAAGAAGAGAAGCATATAGATTGTCGAATTTATCAAGAGCCTTTTCAATCGGTGCGTAGATGACGGTTATGAATTTACCGGGATTGGGGTTGAGACGAAGCAGCTGGCTGCAAAGCATCGGGGTCAGAGACAACGCGCACACTGTCGATATTATCATCATGATACATACCATCCATCCGAGCTGTTTGAACATCACACCCATCATACCGGTCACCATTGTCAACGGGAAGAACACTGCGATAAGGGTCAGCGTAGAAGCGATTACCGATATGGCAACCTCGTTTGTACCATGCACGGCTGCCTGTTTCGGAGCACTGCCTCGCTCTATATGGGTCGTGACATTCTCAAGTACCACGATAGCATCGTCAACCACCATACCGATTGATATTGACAATGCCGACAACGATATGATATTAAGCGAATTATCCGTAATAAACAGATATATAAACGAGGCTATCAATGAAATAGGGATAGTGATAGCGATAATCAATGTTGCACGCCATCGTCCAAGGAACACAAACACAACAATAACGACAAACAGAAGCGCATACGCAACTGTCTCGACGAGAGATGCGATTGTGTTTCGTATATTGTCGGAAGTGTCGACTATTATACCCAGATGCACGTCAGAAGGCAGATTCTTCTGCAGTGAAGGCAACATCGCAATAACTTTCTCGGAGATTTCTACCGAGTTGGCACCCGATTGTTTCTGCACGACAATCATGGCACCTTTCTGCCCGTTGTTGTAGGTCTGCTGCGCCCTTTCTTCCAACGAGTCATCAACAGTAGCGACATCGCGCAGGTAAATGTTACCTCCGTTATACGATCCGACAACAATATCTTCCATCTCTTTAGCATCCTTGAACTCGCCCTGCACACGCAGAGAGTATGTCTCGGAACCGATATCAAACGAACCGCCTGGTATGTTACGGTTTTCAGCTCCGATAAGAGCCGAGATCGCCTCAATCGAAAGATTATATGCCTCGAGCCTGATAGGGTCGACATACACATGAATCTCGCGTTTGGGAGCACCGGAAATCGATACAGAACCGACTCCATTGACACGAGCCAGAGGGTTGGCGACAACATCGTCAAGAATCTTATACAAACCCGGCATACTCTCATCAGCTTCAACCGACAGCAAGAGAATAGGAATCATGTCGGTACTGAATTTAAAGATGATAGGCGTTTCTGCGTCGTCAGGCATAGCGCTGCTCACCATGTCGAGTTTGTCACGCACATCATTGGTCAGCACGTCTATGTCGTAACCATATTCAAACTCAAGAGTTATGACCGAGATGTTTTCGCGCGACTTTGATGTTATGTGTTTCAGATGCTCTACCGAGTTAAGCACGTTTTCAAGCGGACGTGTCACATTCTGTTCGATATCTGATGCCGATGCACCCTGGTAGGTTGTCATAACCATAATGGTGTTGGTATCGATATCCGGATAGAGGTCGATAGGAAGTTTCTTTAAGGAGAACAGACCGAGAATCACCACTGCAACGAAACAGAGAATGGTCATTACCGGACGTTTGACTGCTCCTGAATATATGCTCATATTAAATAATAGAATTAATTGTAACGAGTTTATTTAACAATGTAGCCTTAAAGCGCTTATTCAATAACCGACACCTTAACACCATCGGCAAGTGAATTCTGACCGCTGACGACAATAATATCATCATCATTCACCCCTGAGATAAGCTCATATTCAGCATCAAGGCGCTGACCGAGTTCGACAAAGGTGAATGACACGGTGCTGTCGGCAGGATTAAGCACATAAACGAATCGGTTGCCCGAACCCGTCTGCTTTACAATCGCACGGTCAGGAACTACGACATGATGCTCCTCGCCGAAGTTAATGGAGACACGGGCAAACATTCCGGGACGCACACGGCTGTCGTTGTTGGGAATATCAATCTCTACCTTAAATGTACGTGTGGCTGCATCGATTGTAGGATATATACGAGAAATCTTTCCGGCAAACAGTTCATCACCATAGACATCGAGTTTCACATCGACAGGCATTCCGAGACGCACTTTGGTAAAGTCTGTTTCGGTAACATTAATGATGACCTTTACCGGCTGTATCTGCTCGATGGTAAGTATCGGCAACTGTGATGTCATGTCGCCGTTATCATAGTTACGGGCTGTCACCACACCATTAATAGGACTGAGAAGCCGCGTGTTTTCAACCATATTCTCATAGCTGCGCTTATATGCTTCATATTCCGTACGAAGCTGATCAACAGCCTGCTTCGTACCGCCACCGATATTATACAATTCGACAGCACGGTCATACTCCGTCTTTTGATTTTCCAATCTCAGACGCATCTGCTCGATATTTACATCGTCGAGAATAACTACTGTCTGTCCGGCATGCACACGGTCACCGACATCAACAAGGATTGACTTTATACGGTTAGGCGTCGAAGTCGTTATATTATTGGTTTTGTAAGGTTCGACTGTTGCCGTGTAATCAGCAATCTGAGCGACATCGGTAGCCGACACGGTCTTGACCTTGACCAGGGGAAGGCTTTCAACCGTCTTTTTTGAAACATTTTCGTTGGCAGCCTCTTTGTCGGCGCCTGAACAAGCGGTGAACAGCAGAGCTGTCACAGCGGCAAAAGGTAAAAACTTAGCGAGTGTCATAAGAGCACTATGTAAAGGATATGTAAGTTGATTTATTATTTTCTTTTATTGTCTTATCTGATAACCTGTTGACCCGATTTATAGCTGTCAGGATCAGCATTGCCAAGGAGTAATTGCAAGTCGCTGCGCGCCACCAGATAATTATATATTGCCTGAAAATAGGCAAGACGTGCCTGAGTAAGGGCGAGTTCTGCATCGCGGAGATCGAGCGATGACGCCGCACCTATTTCAAAACTGCGTTGCATGATGCTGAATGCCTTCTCAGCCTGTTCCACGCCAGCCGAGTTAGAGGCGATCTGCTTTACGTGACGGTTGATGTTGTCGACCTGGAGATCCACCTGCATGTTAAGACTCCGCTCAAGATTTTCGCGCTGGAATCCCATTTCGCGCACCGCTATCTCAGCCTGCTTGGTCTTGCTGTACCGGCGTCCCCCCTGGAATATCGGGACATTGAGCGACAGACCTATCGTTGAGTAAGGATTCCATCGGAAGTTAGTGAACGGATTGCCGTTAGACATCGAAGTCCAGAAATAATTTGCCGACAGCGAAAGCGTCGGTATCCATTCCATCTGCTGCACTTTCAGCGCCTTTTGCAAATAATCGGTCTGAAGATCGAGTGAACGCAGATCAGTATTTCCGGCAAGCGAGCGGTCTATGCCGAGCACTTCGGCATACATCGTTTCTTCATAATTTTTAAGTTCACCGGCAAGTTTCAATGAAGTCTCAACAGGAATACCCATCAAGACTTTGAGCTGAAGATAGCCCTGCTTGACAGCTATGTCACCCTGAAGCAGCTCAGGCTCGTAGTTCTTCACCTGTACGCTCTGACGGAGGACATCATATTCCGATGCCGTCCCGACTTTATATTTCCCTTCAATAATCTTGTAATTATATAAAGCCGTCTCGTAGTTCCGGCGTATCACCTCGTAGGAGTCTCGTGCAAGCATGATTGTGTAACATGCATTCTGAACCTGGTTGATGAGTGTCAGACGCGAAGCACGGGCTTTTTCAACATTTTGAAGTATCTGGGCATCGCTCAAAGAAATACTTTTCCACAACTGAGGCGCAATAAGAGGCATCCCGGCAGAGAAACCTACCTGCCAGGAGTTATCAAGACCCATTTTGATTCCGTTATCTTTCTTGGATTCTGATGCGCGTGACTGAGGAGCGGCTTCTTCACCTGAATCACCGCCGCCGAAACCGCCGAAACCGTCAAGATTCATGTACATGGTCTGCTTGGCAAGTGTGCGGCTATAATTCCCGCCAAAAGATATTTCGGGAAACAGTTGCCCGAGGATTTCTTTCTTGGAGTAATCTACACGTGTGATTTCCATATCGGCAACCTTGACAGTGGGATTACAATCCAACGCAATCGATATACATTGCTCCATGTCGAGACACAATGTATCGGTCGGCTCCAAGGCACTAACCGGATGACCGGCTGAGACCGTAATGAGAGCTAACAAAGAGAGTTTTTTTAACATCGCTTGAAATGTCGATAAGATAATTTGTACTATAAAAAGTTCTACTGGAATATTATTTTACAAAATTACAAAAAATAGAGCTAATCACTTAAATTAAATCGACATTTTAGACAAAAATACGGCATTTTATGCCAATTTTATCTATAAACTATAAAGGGGAATACCGTTCAACAACGACATCCCCCTTTTAACCATTAATTACGGTCTGTTACAGTTATATCTTTATGTAGATTTTCTTGAGATATAGCGGAAGTCCGACAATCCAGTTGCACAGCACGAAGAATATTGCATAGAAACATGCTCCGAAATACGTGTTGCCTCCACCCAGCGGAACCATCACGGCATAATAGATCCATTTCTTCACGCTTATAATTCCGTCAGGACCTAAATCTGACTGGAATCGGATGCATCCGAACGTATAAGCAAGTACCACACTGAGACAGTAAAGTGCAAGCGGATTGACGCCAAATACCTGGAAGAAACGGCACCAGCTGCGATAACCTTTTATATCTATAATCCATATCAACAGACCGAGCAACAGCGATGCAAGACCGCACGTCGTCAGTACAAATGTCGGAGACCATATTTTCTTATTGATCGGGAAACCGTAGCTGAGCAATAAACCGGCAAATGTAAGAACCGTTCCGACAAGGAACAGATAAGTAATACGCTCATAATTATCCTTTGTACTCATGATGAGCATTCCGCACCAGAAACCGATCAACATGTGGGCGATCGACGGGATAGTACTCAGCACACCTTCTGGATCAGGCGGGAGCTTGCCATCAATCATAGAAAGATACATGTGGTTCTCTCCGAGCACGGCACGGTCAACGATGAGAAGCACATTTTCCTCATTGATTTCATAACCGCTGCCGACAACAATTATTACTGCATAAATCACAAGTAATGAAAGTATGAACCACGGCAGATGACGATGAGATACAAAAAGTGCGAAGATCGAACCGATACCGTAACATAAGGCAAGTCGCGGCAACACACCGAGGATACGTATATGGTCAAACGTCAGCGTTGCTTCGGCAAGAGTCTGCCCGTTGACCAGTATTCCTGACATGAACATACCGAGCCAGGCAAGCGCAATACCGATGGCAAAAATTACAATCGTGCGACGTAGAATTTTCCATAATACCGGCAACGTCGGTTTGAAATTATACTTACGCAGCGAAATGTAAGTTGAAATACCCATTATGAACATAAAGAACGGGAAAACGAGGTCGGTAGGTGTCAGACCGTTCCAAGTGGCATGTTTAAGCGGCGCGAACGTGTCAGGACCTCCTGAGTTGTTCACCATAATCATGCCGGCGATAGTGATTCCGCGCATGATGTCGAGAGCGAGAAGCCGCTGTTTCGACTTTGTGGATGATGTTGAATTCATGGTTGTTTTATTTATATGATAATTATTGATTGATATTTCATTTCCGGGCAGATGCCGAACATTCATTTACAAGGTAGACGATGGATTTATACGGTATTCCACCATTTGTCGTAAGACCTATTTCACATGTACGGCTGTTGGAATAGCCTTCGGTCGCTCCGGTCTTTTCTATTATCGGACGCAACTTCCTTAAACCGTAACGATTTAGTTCGGGATGGGTAAAACCTTTATCACCGGCAAATCCGCAACACCCTACACCTTCGGGGACTACGACATCCGACGCGCATGCACGTGCCAGTGCCACAATTTTTTCTCCGAGCCCCATCAGTCTTGAAGAGCATGTCACGTGTATGGCAACCGTACGCTCGACCTGTTTTATTGTCAACGATTGCATGAGATAGTCATGGATAAATTCGGTCGTGTCAAAGAGACGCATCGTCTTGACATGATTGCGCAGACGGTGGAGACAAGGACTCTGATCACACATGACGGGGTACTTCCCTCCGTCAGAAGCCTTAAGCAATGCCTTCTCAAGATTGCGAGTCATCTCGTCAGCGATGTCAGGCATGCCTTTGCTCTCCCATATCATCCCGCAACACAGGTCTTTCATCCCTTCAGGAAAAATCACTTCCCAGCCGGCTTTTCCACAAAGTTCCACGACAGTCTCGACAAGAGGTTTGATCGACTTGCCTTTTTCAGGCGTCACTCCCATCGTACGATTTATGCACGAAGGGAAGTAGACAACCTTGCGCGGGGACGATTTAACGTCATACTGTCTTGAGTAGTATGCGCCGGGCAGTGACGGCGTCCATAGCGGCATACCTATCTCGTGGAGTCCGCGACCGATAGCCGATACAGCTTTATCCCCGATAACGGCTTTAACGCCCGAAGCCAATGACAATACAGGACGTAAACCAGCCTCGACTATCCTCAGATGTTTAGCCGCCGCTTTCCCGACAGAATAACCGAAACTGCCTTCGGGACAACGTTCCTGACGCAAGTCATGGATCAGTTCGCCGGTATTGATCGACATCGGACATGACGTGCTGCACAATCCATCTCCGGCACATGTCTCATTCCCATAATACAGAAAGCTCTTTTCCATGTTTTTCAGTCGCTGCGGGTCGCTGCCTGTTTCCCTCAGCCAAGCCATGTGACGCTGTGTCACGATGCGCTGCCGCGCTGAAAGTGTCAGCCCGCAACTTACACAATTGACCTCACAGAAACCACATTCTATACAACGGTCAACGTGACTGTCGATAAGCGGCATAGCTTTCAGATGACGGATGTAACACTCCGGATCGTCGTTAAAAATGACTCCGGGATTCAATATTCCGTCGGGATCAAAGATTTTTTTAAGCCGCCTCATCATTTTCCACGCCGTCTCCCCCCATTCCTTACTTACAAATGGAGCCATATTACGACCGGTCCCATGCTCGGCTTTCAACGATCCGTCATATCGATCGACCACAAGTCGCTCGACAGCGAGCATCAGATTCTTATAACGTTCTATTTCTTCAGGCGTGTCAAACGACTGAGAAATGATAAAATGATAGTTACCCTCAAGTACATGCCCATAAATACAAGCGTCATCATAGCCGTGATCTACAAGCAATTGCTGAAGCTCTACCGACGCGTCGGGAAGATCGTCTATGTGAAAAGCGACATCCTCTATAAGTACCGTCGTGCCTGGACGGCGTGTACCTCCGACCGACGGGAATATTCCCGATCTCAGTTTCCAGTAGCGGGAATATACAGCAGGATCAGCCGTGAACTCTGCCGGACAGAACAGTTTAAACGGTTCGAGCAGACGTTCTATCTCCTCAATATTGACATTCAGCCCGGCATCGGTGTCAGCTTTAGTCTCAACAAGTAATGCGGTCAATCCCTCACCGGTTGTATCATTGACCGACCGCAACGACTTGCTGTCAAGCAACTCGGCACTGAAAACAGGACCTTTCTTCAGCGACAACACTGCATTACAAGCCTCGCGCAAATCGCTGAAATACAACATGGCACTTGCTGAACACGGATATAAATGTGCCGTCTTGACGGTTACCTGACTCATGAAAGCGAGCGTACCCTCCGAGCCTACCATACAGTGAGCTATGATGTCAAACGGATCGGTGTATGTGACAAACGGACGGAGATTCAGACCGGTCACGTTCTTTATCGAATACTTATATCTGATACGCTCGACAAGCTCGGCATCGGCGTTAATGTCGTCACGGAGTTGCTCGATAGCCGCGATAAAGTCAGGATGAGTCTGAGCAAACGACTCCCGCGAGGCATGGTCACCGGTGTCGAGAACAGTGCCGTCGGCAAGCACGATTCTTATTGACTCGAGCACTCTGTCGCTGTTGGCATGAGTCCCGCAGTTCATTCCCGACGCGTTATTGATTACGATACCTCCCACCATCGCGGAATTTTTTGAGGCGGGATCAGGGGAGAACATTTTTCCGAACGGAGCAAGTATCTCATTTACCCTATTCCCGATGATTCCGGGCTGAAGTGTTATTGTCTCATGATCGGGAGCGATTTCATAGTTCTCCCAATTACGTCCGGCGACAATGAGTATAGAGTCGCTGATCGATTGTCCCGACAGACTTGTTCCGGCAGCACGGAATGTCACCGGCAATCCCATTTCGCTTGCCAATTTAAGCAACTGGGCTACCTCATCTTCATTATGAGACCTCACTACCAACTGAGGCACCATGTGATAGAATCCGGCATCGGCGCCCCATGCCACACGACGCAGATCGTCGGTGTAGACGCTCTCCCGCCCCACTATCACACGTGCTTTATCTACATATATCGAATATCTTTCATCCATTGGATTCACTTTTTTCACGTTTTCCAAAATTAGGGTCTATTTTAAGTAATGAGCAGACACCGATCGTCGCTATGCAACAGATCATTGTCCATATAAAAAACCATCGGTAGCCTATTGTCTCCTGTAACCATCCGGCAGCCATCCCGGGCAACATCATTCCTAGTGCCATGAAACCGGTACAAAGAGCGTAATGCGATGTTTTATAACGTCCTTCCGAAAAATATATGAGATAGAGCATATAAGCTGTAAAGCCAAATCCGTAGCCAAACTGCTCTATAAACACACATATATTAATAACCGGTAGAGACGGTGCTTCAGCAAAACTGAGATAGACAAACGTCAGACAGGTCAGCGACATGCTCCACGCCATAGGATACAACCATTTTTTCAGACCGCCGACAGCGGCTGCGATACCTCCTATAATACCTCCCGCCGTCAGACCGATTATACCTACCGTGCCATAAACGATACCGACCTCGGCGGTAGACAGTCCGAGACCGCCCTCTCCAACGGGGTCGAGAAGGAATGGATTTATAAGTTTCACAAGCTGTGCTTCGGGGAGACGGTAGAGTAACATGAACAATATGGCGACCCCTACCTGCCTCTTTTTGAAAAATGAGACAAACACATCTCCAAGTTCGCTCATCACCCGCTTTACTGAACGTGATTCGCGCGACTGCGTTCTGTCGCACTCCGGACGCGGCAACACGACGCTATGATACAGCGACACGATCAGAAAGAATCCCGACAGAATCAGGAAAACAATCATCCATGCAAACGGAATGTCACCGGTCGACGTCTCAATCAGCCCGGCAACGACCACAAGCAGCCCTTGCCCGGCAATGGTGGCTACACGATAGAACGTAGAACGTATCCCGACATAGAACGACTGCCCGTGTTCATCAAGTGCAAGCATATAGTAACCGTCAGCCGCAATATCATGGGTAGCCGACAGAAACGCAAGCAACCAGAACACACCGAGTGTCAGCCGGAAAAACAACGGAGCCTGGATAAACATAGCTATCGCCCCAAGAGCGATACCGATGGCAAACTGCA
The DNA here is from genome assembly GCA_964442005.1 of uncultured Bacteroides sp. Lineage (GTDB taxonomy): Bacteria > Bacteroidota > Bacteroidia > Bacteroidales > Muribaculaceae > JAAVFS01. Next base: position 22,481 of record CAYTWG010000015.1, read on the forward strand.
TAGTGATTGTCCATCGGCGTTTTGTGCTGATTATATCGACAAACGGACTCCAGAGCGGCTTGATGACCCAAGGCAAGTACAGCCATCCCGTATATAGCGCTATATCCGTATTGGATATTCCGAGACGCTTGTACATAATGACCGAGATTGTCATAACGGCAACATAAGGCAGCCCCTGCGCAAAATACAGCGTCGGAATCCATGCCCATGGTGAAATATTTTTTTTAGTCACGTTACCGTACATCATTATCAAGTCAATACATTTTTGTTATTACAACGCCTTTATAATAATGACGTAATATCTCACGATAATCATATCCGAGTTCACCCATCACGGCTGCTCCTATCTGGCACAGTCCGACACCATGACCCCAGCCGGCTCCGTTAAGTACAAACGTGGTCTTTCCGTCATCTACAATTTTATCCATGACAAAAGCCGAGCTATACAGATGACTCTCCGACAGCCATCGCCGTATCTCAAGTTCCTTACCTACTGTCACCGTGCGGCGCGTCCCGACGATACGTAATTTTATTATACGTCCCGATGTACCCCGCTCGACAGGGATAATATCGATTATTTCGCCGAAATCTATCCCCGAGCGCTTTGCGATAAGCTGCGCAAGCACGACTGAATCATACTCTACGCGCCAGCGGTAAAAATCGACGGTTTCCCTGTCATAATTGTTAAGCACCTGACCCAGTATCGCGCTATCTGACGTGTTACAGAACGACTCGGGACGACTTAAAATCCATTTCCGAGCCTCCGTTTCATCGGTAAGGTCAGGATAATCCGACTCGCAGCGACAGTCACGCCGTGCGGCAAGATAACTTTTCGGTGTATTGTCCCAACAGTTCTCAAACTGCTCGAAAACACCGCCGCAACATTTTGAGAACCGTGCGTCGCATAGTTCATCGTCAGAAGTTATCACTTCTCCTGATGTCGCGGCAACAGCTTCGTCAACAAGTGGCGATGTCTGTCGCGTGACACCCTGATAACGTTGGCAGTGATCATCGGCACACACGTCAAACAATTGATGCTCCTCCCTGTCATACCATTTAATAATCTCGTCTCCATCGACATCGGCGACAGGAATGTTTTCGACAATTCTATCCCCGGAAATATTGCGGTTGATAATCTGAGCCATAAGCCAGCTGCGTGAGATAACGGCATGAGCTTTAAGCAGTTCAAGCGACGATGTAGCGCTCATCTCCGATGATATGACACTTTTTAGGTATTCCTCAACAGCGACTTCATTTATCACAACGATTTTCCCGGCACTCAGCATCAGTCGCATACGTCCGGCAAAGCGCTGTCGTTCAAGACGCTGCCAGTGAAACCCGACTCCGATAGTAACGTCGCTCAGTTCAAACACCGAGTCACCGCCACACGGTTCAAGTATCATCCGGTCACATCCCACAGGACTACCGTCACACATCATTACGCCCTTATCAACTGTAAAAACATGCCGCTTGACATATTCTCCGCTGTCTCGTGACACTTCAGCTATTGAAATCCGGTCAGACGACATGATACCGACATTGACAACCGGCTGACTGATAGCAATATCATCTACGTAGCCTACATCAGAAAGGATTTCCCGCAACATATCGGCATCAAGTCGCCCGAAATCCTCGGGACGCACTGTTATAGCGACTCCGGAAACATCCACAGCCCCGGGACTGACCAATAGAGAGTCCTCGCCCCGGTTATAACACTGCGGGCGGTGTGCCGTGCGCGGTATGATGACAAGCCTTATTTTCCCATCATCACGCATGTAGCACATTATATTCATTCTCGGTTCCGACTCGCCGGGGGCTATCGGCAACGCCTGAAAGCGATAAAGTGTCTCGATGTCATCAGCCCGTTTACCGTCAATCACAATCATTTTCATGAATCCACAGTCAGCGACCGTTAATATCGCTCCGTTGCAATTCGCACGAATCCCTTTACGTGAATTTTCTATATTTCTGTCCAACGGCAGAAAATCGAGATTGCCTATCTGAAAATGCATGTGATCAGGAGCCGAAGCGCCACATCTTGCTCCATTATAAAATACCACGTATCCGGGAAGACTCCCGGCAAGATTTATCATGTCAGACAGTCTGTCGCCGAGTAATTGCGGCTCATGATCGCCGGAAACGACCGTAAAATGACGGGGGAAAATCGGATATGGATTTACAAGGATGCTATATCTCTTCCATTTAAGCTCCATTTGTTGCTCAGGACGATTGTCCCGGCATAGAAAACAGGGACGGTCGACCTTGCCGTCACTGACCCGCGCAAGCGTAGAGACTGCACGTGCCGGATTAAACTGTACATTCCAGGTCATACCGTCAACATCAACAGTCTTTGTAATGACTGTTTCAAGCGCCGCATAATTATCGGCAGCCACCTTCCATCCGGCAATCTGTCGGTCAAACAGATCGGTTATATCATTGACTGAAATGTTATTCATGTCGGTTGATCTTCTGTCGGGCAATGACTTCCCAACTTCGTATGGTATCCTTGTAAATATTGTTGTGGTTAAGTCGGTCAATCGACAGCGACGCATCGCTGTTACCCTCCCAACGACGGCACATATACAACACGTCATATATCCGACCGACACGATATTCACGCGAAACAGCAAGAGCCGCCGCATAATCTTCGCCGTAGCATGTATCGGGGAATCCTATCTGCCGTATAACAGGCGTATAAAACGCTCGTGGCGCGCCAAAACCGTTAACTCTTAGGGCATTATTGCGACCATTATCATCAGTCCACTCGCGGTGGTCGATTACTCCGGGCGGGATAGCGTTCCGGTCAAAGTCGGTCAACATATATGATCCCACCACCATTGCCGCGCGTGAGTCGCGGAACTCGGCGACTATACGCTCAAGCACATTGTCATCGCTATAAACGTCATCACTGTCGAGCTGCACGGCATAGCGCCCGCACCGGCTATCATTTACGGCAAGGTTCCAACACCCGCCGATGCCGAGACCTTCGACCGGAGGGATAAGGTGAATCACACGACTGTCTGACAAGGCATATCGCGCGATAATTTCAGTTGTGCGATCGCTACTACGGTTATCTACGACTATTATATTATATTTGAACGACGGGGTCTGTTTCAATGCGCTCTCTATCGCATCGGCAATAGTTGTCTCACGGTTGCGCACCGGGATGATTACCGACACCTCGTATTCAAAGTCACCCGCACGTGTATCAATTTCTTTATATTTCCCGGGTTCAAGATAAGCGTCTATCGTCTTAAGATGATCTGTACAGGCATCCTCCATCTCTATCTGGACATGACGGTTTCGGGGATCTACGTAGTCAAACTGGCGTTCGCCCTCAGCTTTTACAGGCATCTGCGCGACCGTGTATAGTGTTTCTCCGATACGCACGATGCCGCCACAGCGGGACATCGCAAGTCTCATGGCATAAAGTCCTGCATAACTATAATCTACACAATCGCTCTCGCAATACCGCAGCAGCGTTTCCCGTCTCAAAAACAGCATCTTCCCGAAATCAAAATCATCACGGAGTGAGCCCGTCTGATATTCAATCACAGGGACAATGGCACGGTGACCGAAAGCCGTAACAGCATAATCAGAATATAACATGGAGGCGCCGGTGACGTCGGCTATCTGACTGAAACGTTTGAAACAATTAGGTGCGGGATTCAACGCACCGTTACCGGTATATATCATTAAATATTCGCCCGTGCCGTTAGCCGCGACAGCCTTTACCGTAGCAGCCGACTCAACGCCGTCGATCTCTATCACACTACAACCCTCAATATCGCATCGGTTACCGCTGCGACAAAGTAGAAATATCGACCCTGACACGCCCGCTGCACGCAAATTTTCCACCGTCAGCACTGCGCTTTCACGATCACGAAACACGATAAAACAATCTATCTTCATAACACAACAAAGATAATGCTTTATTTTCAATTACGCCCTCCCGCCGCCCCTTTTTCTATATTGCCGCGACGCATTTTACACACATTTGCCATTTTTACTTTTTTTATATTATTTTTCGGAACTTTTCTTGCAGGTTAATTATTTAATTATTATATTTGCATAAACTAAAAAACATAGTCTATATGGGATTTTTCGATGCAATATTAGATTTTTTAGGAACCATCCTTTTTTGGGTTGTTAACATATTAATTGCTATAGGTTGTACCGGCGCGGGACTCTTTATGTTTATACGTTCATTTAATCTTCATTCGGGGACTAAAGGACAGCGATTCCTGTAATTATTTGAGTCCTCTTGCTTTTTTAGCAGCTTCGTAACGTAATATAATTTCCTCCCGGGAGAGTTCTGCTTCCGGGAGTTTCTTTTGTGTATTATCGGTCTGTTGCCGCTCCCATGGGAACACGGCGATATCCCTCGGACGTAGAGACTCACTTTAGAGAGAATAAACGATAGCTATACAAGAGTGGATTACTTGACAAGTCGGTAACGGGATTTTGTCGGTTTTGAGAATTATCTTAACTTTGCAACTTAAAGTGATTTTTTCACGTCCAAGTTTCAATATTAGTTTTCTTAACCGATTATGAAAATTATCGCTGAAAGTAGTTCTACCCGTACCGAATGGTCGCTTGTTGACGGCGACGTGGTGGTGGAGAATGCTTTTACCGACGGACTCAACCCTTATTTCCAGACACGACGCGAAATAAGCCATATAATAAGATTACAGCTTCCACCCAACTTTTTTAAGAAACGGTGGGAGCATGTGCACTTTTACGGTGCAGGGTGTGCTAACATAACGAAGAATAAAATCATGGAATCGTCACTTGTAGCGCAGTTCAAGACTCCTGTCACGGTAGAAAGTGACCTTCTCGGCGCTGCAAGAGGATTACTCATTGAAGAAGCGGGGCTTGCCTGTATCCTCGGTACGGGTTCAAATTCCTGTATCTACAACGGGAAGGACATTGTGCGTAATGTGAGACCGCTCGGTTATATCCTTGGAGACGAAGGTAGTGGTGCAGCTCTCGGCAAACAGTTTGTCAGCGACTGTCTCAAAGGACTTGCTCCAGAAGAACTTGCCGAAAAATTTTACACACGGTTTGACTTAAAGCCCGATGAAATTACTGATATTATTTTCTCGGCTCCCCTCCCCAACCGCACCCTGTCGAGCTATTCTTTTTTCCTCGCCGACCATCTTGACAATGAGTATGTCTACGGGCTTGTGTATGATTGCATCATGAATTTTTTCAAACGCAACATAGTCTCGTATGAGTTCAAGGATTACGAAGCAAGTTTCGTAGGCGCTGTCGCATGCACGTTTGCCGATGTCCTGCATCGTGTCGCCGAAGACTTCGGTGTGAAGATAAAGAAAATCATTCCGCGTTCGATGCCCGGTCTTGTTGAATATCATTCCAGGAATCAGTAAAGACTCATGAGCAAAAACAGCGAAAATGAAGTAATCAGAATCGACGTCGATGCAATATTGCGTCAGCGTCTGCCTCGATATTACCGGTTCATACCCCGAGGTATCATACGCTGGGTCGAACGTACAATCTGCCAGGAACAGCTCAACGAGATGCTGCGTGTCAATCACGGGCGCCGCGACGCCGATTTCTGCCGCGGAGTGCTTGACCACCTCAACATCCGTGTAAACTACGAGAATGTCGGGAATCTGCCACCGGTCGAAAACCGTCGGGTAGTATTTGTCAGCAATCATCCTCTCGGAGGTCTCGACGGGATGGCTCTTATCGATTTTATCTCCCGGCGTTACGGCGGCAACATAAAATTTGTAGTAAACGATCTGCTCACCGCCGTCACTCCGCTAAAAGGCGTTTTCCTCCCGATAAACAAGCACGGGAAACAGTCCCGTAAATCGTTTGACGACCTGGAAGAAGCTTTCCGCGGAGACAATCCCATAATCATCTTTCCCGCAGGACTGGTTTCCCGCAGAGGTAAAAACGGTGTTGTCGCCGACCTCGAATGGAAAAAAATGTTTGTAAACAAGTGTTATCAGCACCATCGTGACATTATTCCATTGCATTTTTGCGGTCTTAATTCATCTTTTTTTTATAAATTTGCAAAGTTTAGAACTCGTCTGGGGCTGAAGTTCAATATAGAAATGATATATCTGCCTCGTGAAGTGTTCCGTAACGCCAACGCCGAGTTTACCGTAACCTGCGGCAAACCCATTAGCTGGCAAGAACTTACATCAGGCACACGCGCACAAGAGTGCGCTGATTCTATCAAAGCGACAGTCTACAGCCTGTGTAGGCAGAACAATTGTTAAACGTCATGCCGACACTTGACAACAAGATGGAAGAAAAAATTATTGATCCTATAGACACAGCGCTGCTCGAGGCTGAACTCACGCCCGAACACTTTTTACGTCACACCAATAAAGGTCATAATGACATATATGTAGTCGATGCATTCTCGGCGCCCAACGTCATGAAAGAGATCGGTCGACTCCGGGAACAGGCGTTCCGCATGTCGGGAGGCGGCACAGGCAAATCATGTGACATCGATCGCTTCGACACCATGACTCCTCCTTGCCGGCAGCTTATCGTGTGGGAGCCGGAAGAGAAACTGATCCTCGGAGGCTACCGTTTTATCATAGGCAATGACATCAAACTTGAAAACGGACGCCCGCGTATCGCAACCTCCCACATGTTTGATTTCAGCCGGGACTTCATTGACAATTATCTCCCCGCGACAATTGAACTCGGACGCTCGTTTGTGAGACTGGAATATCAGTCATCACGCGCCGGCGCAAAAGCAATTTTCGCTCTTGACAACCTGTGGGACGGTCTCGGCGCACTGACTGTAATCCACCCTGAAATAAAATATCTGTTCGGTAAAATGACCATGTATCCTGAATATTCGGTCAGTTGCCGTAACATGATTCTTTATTTTCTCAAGAAACATTTTCCCGATCCTGACCATCTCGTCACCCCCATTACTCCGCTTAACATCGACTACGACGACGAGGAGTATAACCGTCTGTTTCCGGGCGAAAACTTCAAGGAGGATTACAAGGTGCTCAACTCGGAAGTGCGTAAACGCGGATTCAATATTCCGCCGCTTGTAAATGCCTACATGAGTCTGTCGCCGACAATGAAAATGTTTGGAACGGCTATTAACGACGAGTTTGGCAACGTGGAGGAAACAGGTATCTTCCTGACTATATCGGAGATCTTTGAGGAAAAGAAAAAACGTCACATCGAGACATACAATTCATCGGACAGCCATCCCGAAGGGATTTAAATGTTCAACCATGAAATCAGACTCAGCCACAAACAGGAAGAACAGGAGATGCCGTCGACTCGCTATCGTGTTGTCGATACTTGCTTCATGTGCTTTCCTGCCGGCAACCGCACAGATTCCCGTACTTCTGGAGGGAGAGGCTATCGTCAATACCGGCTCCGGGACATTTGCACCTTATTACATTGCTTCCAACCGCCACGGCATAATCACTCAGCAGACCGATGCACTGTTTCGTGCAGCCGCATTCAAACCGATGGACACCGACCGCCGGTTCAGCTATTCGTTCGGCATCGAATTTCTAACCGGTTACTCGTCGGCAAACGATTATAAACAGTGGGATCAGTCAGCAATGAAATTTGACACTAACTCCCGGCGCCCCGCATCGATATGGTTGCAGCAGCTCTACGGTGAAGTAAAATATCGCGGAGTGTTTCTGACAGCAGGACTGAAACAACATGAATCGGCACTCCTCAATTTCGAGTTATCGAGCGGAGACCTCATTCTCAGCGGCAACGCACGTCCGATTCCCGAAATAAGAGTCGGATTCATTGACTTCCAGAACATACCTTTTACCAACGGGTGGGTACAGATTCAGGGAGAAATCGGCTACGGGAAGTTTACCGACAATGACTGGATGCGCAATCATTATAATTATTTCAACGGACATATTGCCATCGGATCATTTTATAACTACAAGCGCTGCTACTTCCGCACCAAACCGTCACAACCGTTCTCGCTGACGATAGGGATGCAGGCGGCAGGTGTATTCGGAGGAACCACCACGTTTTACCGCGGAGGCAAGATAGACCGTGTAGAACATAACTCATCATCAATAAAAACATTTTTTAAAATGTTTATTCCCACTCCGGGTGGTGAAGGATATTATACGGGCAACTCCCTTGGTTCATGGGACGTCGTAGGACGCTACCGACTCCCTAACGGATCGGAAATCAAAGGTTACATGTCATCACCGTGGGAAACCGGTTCGGGTATAGGCAAGCTCAACGGCTTTGACGGCTTGTGGGGACTTGAATATAAGTCAGCAAAGAAAAGTTTTATCAACGGAGCCGTCGTGGAATATTTTGACTTCACCAACCAGTCGGGCTCGGTCCACTGGGACCCGGCAAATACTCCCGGCACAACACTCAACGCCCATTCAAGCGGGTGCGACAACTACTATAACAACGGCTACTACAACTCCTATGCCAACTACGGAATGGCGATCGGATCGCCTGTTCTCAAATCGCCGATTTACAATCTTGACGGCTATCTCCGATTTGTCGACAACCGTGTACGCGGTTTCCATGCCGGTATTTCGGGAAACATCTCTCCGGCGTTCAGATACCGTGTATTGGGAGGATACCGCAAGAGTTGGGGAAGCTTGTCCTACCCTTACAAAACGCCTCAGACCGATACATCCGTAATGATTGAGGGGTCCTACAAAATCCCTCAAGTCAAAGGTCTTGCCGTCAAGGCACAAGTCGCATTTGACCACGGTAAATTATACGGCAATAACATAGGCGGCTGCCTGAGTATCTCCTATTCCAACTTATTTGACCTCAAAAAATGAACAGAGCGCTAAAATTACTTCTGCTTATAGCCATAGCATTTGCTCCGCTGTCGTGTACGCGTAATTGCGGAAACATCGGCGACTGGTTCGGAATCTGGAAACTCGAGTCCATTACTGTCAACGGAGAGTCCGATCCATATTATCACGGCAACGTGTTCTGGCGTTTTCAGACCAACATGATTCTCATGACATATACCTACGAGACCAACTATGATGCAAGCGGCTCATACGGTACATGGACAGAGAATAACAACATTCTCGAGCTTAATTTCTCATATTACACCGAGGGCGAGAGTGAGCAGGGCGCATGGTACATACCACCTGCCGTCACACACATACCGGCGGGAATCTCCCGGCTATCGGTGCTTCATCTGTCCCGTAAAGAGATAAAACTGAGTTATCTGTCTCAATCTGACGGGAAGGAATATTTCTACCTACTTAAAAAATGGGGATAGTATTGAATATGGATAAAGATTTAAAAACAGTACTTGTCACCGGTGCTGACGGTTTTATCGGCTCTCACCTCGTCGACATGCTTCTGTCGGAGGGTTACCGAGTCAGAGCATTAAGCCAATACAACTCCTTCAACTATCTCGGATGGCTGGAGGGAAATAAAAATCCCCGGCTGGAGATTGTCAGCGGAGACGTGCGTGACTCGGCTTTCTGCCGCAAAATAGCTGATGGATGTGACACGATATTCCATCTCGCCGCCCTGATAGCCATTCCTTACAGCTATCTGGCGCCCGAAAGCTATGTCGATACCAATATCAAGGGCACACTCAACATGTGTCAGGCTGCACTCGACTGCAAGACAAGACGTATCATCGTGACATCGACATCAGAAGTCTACGGGACTGCTCAATATGTCCCTATCGACGAGCGCCATCCCCGCCAGCCTCAATCGCCCTACTCCGCGACAAAAATCGGAGCCGATGCGATCGCCCAGAGTTTTTTCAATGCGTTCAACCTCCCGGTTGTCACTGCACGACCGTTCAACACCTACGGTCCGCGACAGAGTGCACGCGCCATTATCCCTACAATCATTTCCCAGATTGCCGCGGGAAAACGCACAATCAGCGTCGGAGACCTGTCACCTACCCGCGATTTCAACTACGTGACCGATACATGTCGTGGATTTCTCGCATTGGCTAAGGCTGAAAACATCGAAGGACAGGATTTCAATATCGCAACAGGAACCGAGGTCTCGATGAAAGAAACTCTTGAAACGATAAGCCGTCTGATGGGTGCCGAGGTCGAGTTTAAAGTTGACCCCGAACGTCTGCGCCCCTCCAAGAGCGAAGTTTTCCGTCTCTGCGGCGACAATACCAAGATTCATGAAGCCACCGGATGGAAATCAACCGTCTCGCTCGAAGAAGGACTCCGACTGACAATCGACTGGTTCAGCCGTCCCGAGAATCTTGCAAAATATAAGACAGACATTTACAACCGATGACCCGTAAAGTCAACATATTGATGCTCGGAGGAGCCAAACGCGTATCAATGGCTCGCAAGTTCATTGATGCGGGAAAACGTCGCGGGATGGACGTGCAGTTATTCAGCTACGAACTGTCAGCCGAGGTTCCTGTCTCAATTATCGCCGATATTGTAATAGGCAAGCGGTGGAACGATCCTCTACTGATTGAGCATCTTCACGAAACGGTCAAGTCGCTTGGTATTGATATAATGATTCCGTTTGTCGACGGAGCGGTCGGTGCCACTGCCCGATACATAAATATATATGACGACGTCTGGGCTCCGGTAGGGACTCTCCGGCAGGCTGAAATCATGTTTGACAAAGTGCTTGCAGCCGAAATTTTTGAAGAAAACGGCATCGACATACCGCATACCTACACCCGTGGAGCACCGCCCTTCCCCATAATTGCAAAACCACGCCGCGGTTCTGCGTCAAAAGGGATAAAAATCCTACGCGACGTCAACGATTTCCGTGCCATACAGTCATCGCTCGGAGACTATCTGCTTCAGGAGTTTATCGAGGAAAGTAATGAATACACCGTCGATTGCTATATCACGCATGACGGGACTACAATCTGCACGGTCCCGCGTAAACGGCTGGAGGTGACCGGTGGCGAGGTTTCAAGAACGATTACGCTAAAATCGGCTGAAATCATGACAACGGCTCAATCGATAATAAATAAACTCGGTCTGACCGGGGCGGTGACAATACAGTTTATCGAGGACAGGACAAACGGTCGGCTGATGCTTATGGAAATAAATCCGCGTCTCGGAGGCGGTGCCGTCTGCTCTGTAGCCGCCGGTGCTGACATTCCGGGCTTCATTCTCTCGGAATTTACCGGCGACATGCCCGCGCCATCAAATGACTGGCGAGACAAAACCGAAATAGCACGATATTTTGATGAAGTAACATTCTTCCACGATGAAAAATAATCACGTAATCATTATAGCTGAAGCCGGAGTAAACCACAATGGCGACATGGGAATGGCTCGGGAGATGATCGACGCGGCATGCGAAGCCGGAGCCGACTATGTAAAGTTTCAGACGGCGGTTCCCGATCTTGTCATATCGTCGGTCGCTCCGAAAGCCGAGTATCAGAAAGAAACTACCGGAAACGATGACTCTCAGCTTGAAATGTGCCGGAAGATTCACCTGCCGCTGTCGGCTTATGCCGAACTCAACGACATCTGCACTGCCCGTGGCATCGGTTTCATGAGCACTCCGTTTGACCTGGTGTCGATTGACACGCTTGCTCCGCTGGGAATGGATTACTGGAAGATTCCGTCAGGTGAAATCACCAACCTCCCCTATCTGCGAAAAATAGCACGCCGTAACGAGAAAATAATCATGTCGACAGGAATGTCAACGCTTGACGAGATAAAGGCTGCGCTAAATATCCTCACCTCCGAGGGCACCCCCCTGGAGAATATTTCCCTTCTCCATTGCAATACACAATATCCCACGCCATATCGTGACGTCAATCTCCTAGCCATGAACACATTGAAAAGTCTTGGCGTTGCAATGACAGGTTACAGCGATCACACTATCGGCATCGAAGTCCCTGTTGCCGCTGTAGCGCTCGGCGCCGACATAATCGAGAAACATTTCACTCTCGATAAAACCTTGCCGGGTCCCGACCACCGAGCATCCCTCGATCCTGCCGAACTGAAAGATATGGTTACCGCAATACGCAATATCGAACTGTCTCTCGGACACTCCGATAAACTTGTCAGTGATTCGGAACGACCCAATATCACTGTCGCCCGTAAAAGTATCGTGGCTTCACGCCCCATTAAAGCCGGGGAACGCTTCACCCCTGACAATATCACGGTAAAACGTCCCGGCAATGGTATTTCTCCGATGGAATGGGATAACGTAATAGGAAAAACAGCGAGCCGTAATTTTGATTACGACTCACTGATATCCATTGACTGAAATAAATCTGTTTATATTTCCGGCGTCACCGGTTAAAAATTCAATGACCGGAACGATAACTGTCTACGGCTTCTTTGACCGAACCGTGTAAAAGAAGCAGACGCTTGGCATGTTCGTAATCGAGTCCGAGTTCCTCAACGACCATGCGGGTTCCACGGTCAACAAGTTTAGCATTAGTCAGCTGCATATTGACCATTTTGTTTCCTTTCACACGCCCCATTTTTATCATTACCGACGTAGTGATCATGTTACATATCATCTTCTGCCCCGTGCCCGATTTCATACGTGAACTACCGGTCACATATTCGGGTCCGACAACCATCACGATAGGAATGTCGCTCGCCGATGATATCGGAGCACCGGGATTGCTGGTGATTGACGCGGTCAGGATCCCGTGCCGACGGCACTCTTCAAGCGCTGCGATAACATAAGGAGTAGTTCCGGATGCAGCAATACCGATGACGGTGTCGCGCTCGTTGACATTGAATTTCTGAAGGTCTTTCCATCCCTGCTCGACATCATCTTCAGCATTTTCAACCGGATTACGAAGCGCCGTATCGCCTCCGGCTATTATACCTACAACCCACGAGGGGTCCATGCCGAATGTCGGCGGTATCTCTGATGCATCGAGCACACCGAGACGTCCCGATGTTCCTGCTCCCATATAGAATATACGTCCGCCGTTTTTCATGCGTTTTTCTATCTCGGTCACCAGTTTTTCTATCTGAGGGATAGCTTTTTCAACTGCAAGAGCCACCTTCTTATCCTCATTATTGATATCATGAAGGATTTCATTGAAACTTTTTTTCTCGAGATTATCATAGAGCGATGACCGCTCGCTTATTTTTTCAAATTCCATTTAGTGATGTTGGTGTTTTATAATATTATATACAAAGGTCACACTTATAAAGTGCATCTACAACTATTTTAATGTTTAACTACTTTATTTTAACTATTTTTACACTTAAATCTGCCTTAAATCCGGTATTCAGGCAAAAAACGGGCAAAATGACCGGGAATTGCAATAAACCGGAAGAATAACTATCTTTGCAAAAAATTTAACGGAGTGAGTCACAAGATAAGAAAATTTCTGGCAGGCCTGCTGGTCACGCTTTTCGCATCCTATTATTGCGAAACGACTCTCTTTATCCACACCCACCATTTTCTATATGGCACCGTAACCCACTCACATCCCTTTTTACCGTCAGCCAATCACACCCATAACACTGCTGAATGTCAGACCATCGCTATCCTGTCAGCGATAGTCACGACAATCACGGCAATGACACTGTTTATTGCCGTAAAACGCCGACTTATTGCGATAATAACGTCAGCGCCACACGTATCGGCATACTCATGCCGACTCAGCGTCGCACAACTACGTGCACCTCCGGTTACTGAATGACACTCTGCAAAGCTCTAAAGACACGTTACCGCCGGCACTTTCAATAGTCCGGCTGTAGCGCATTGCATCATTTTATCATTCAATCAACCGTTTAATATGAAACATTATATCTTAGCGGCAACAATTGTCTCTATGACACTCATTTCATGCCGCAACGGGAATGTCGACAACGACGTACCGTCAATAGCAATATCCTCTGACGGAGTCGTAACAGTTGACCCGTCCTCCCCATTAGCAAAACGCATATCGACCGACATTGTATCGATAAAACCCTATTGTGCACATTTTACTGCATCAGGAACCGTGCGTGCCATTCCGTCTCGTTATGCCGAGGTGGCAACACCAATGCCGGGACGTGTAGTCCGCTCCTTTGTCAGTCTCGGCGATCATATCGCGGCGGGGGCTCCTTTATTTCAGATAAACTCGTCGGACTACATGGAAATCTGCCGCACATTTTTTGACGCCAAACAGGAACTCGAACAGAGTCATCGCGCACTTGAACGTGCAAAGCGCCTGCACGACAACAAAATGGGTACAGCCAGAGAGCTTGAAGAAGCCGAGACCGACTTCAAGCTGCGCCAACAGGCTTACGATAACGCCGCGTCAGCACTGAAAATCTACGGTTCCAATCCTGAAAACGTACGTCTCGGAGAGCCAATGACAGTCTATGCCCCCATATCGGGACGCATCGTCACTGACAACGTCGTTACCGGGCAATATGTCGCTGATGACTCTGACCCGATGGTCGTAATTGCTGATCTCCGTAAAGTGTGGGTGACGGCAAATGTAAAAGAGAAAGATTTCAACAAACTCTCCGCCCTCGACAAAGTTGAAATACAAACCTCGTCAACCCGCGACTCACTAATAGCCGGAACTGTTTACCATGTCAATGACATACTCGACCCCGAGACCCGTTCGGTAGAGGTCATCATCGAGTGTGACAACACTGACAGCCGCCTGAAGCCCAATATGTTCTGCACCGTTCATCTCACCGACTCAGAGACTGAAGCAACAATTGTACCTACATCAGCTCTTCTCCAGAGCGAATCGGGCAACTACGTAATGAAAACTGACGGTTATTGCCGCTATCGCAAAATTCCTGTGATAGCAGGCACTACCGACGGCGACTCCACCATCATCGAGAGCGGTATTGCCCCGAACGATTCTATTATCGTGAAGGGAGCATTTTATCTGATAGACGCACGTTGAGACAATGAAGCGTTTCATCACCAATGCGATACGTAGGCGAGGTCTTATGTTCGCAATTTTCGCTTTGGCGTCAATAATCGGATTTTTCTGCTGGAAACGTCTTGCCATCGACGCCTATCCCGACATTGCCGATGTCACCGTGCAGGTTGTCACTCAGGTACCCGGACTCGCCGCCGAGGAAATAGAACAGCAGATCAGCATCCCTATCGAACGAGCCCTCAACGGCATCCCATCGATGAAAGTGATGCGAAGCAAGAATACGTTCGGACTGTCGACTGTCATCGTTGTCTTTGACGACGGTGTCGATGACTACTGGGCACGTCAGCTGATTCAGGCTCGCCTTTCAGAAGTGGAACTGCCTTACGAAGCGGTACCGGAACTTAATCCACTGACATCACCGACAGGAGAGATATACCGCTACATCGTGGAAAGCAACAATCATGATTTACGCGAATTAACCGACCTACACAAATGGGTTATCATTCCACGACTGAAGCAGGTGACCGGGGTTGCCGATGTAAGTAACTTCGGCGGTATAACCACACAATACCAGATAGAGCTTGACCCGCTGAAAATGGAGCAATATGGCATCGCTCTTGCCGACATAACTGAAAAAATAGAACTCAACAATGCCTCGGCGGGGGGCAGCATGCTGTCCCACGGTGACCTGAGCTACGTTATTCGAGGTATCGGTCTGCTGAAAGGTCTCGATGATCTCGGTAACATCGTAGTGAAAACTACCGATAGCGGGCAACCGGTATTCCTTAGCGACATCGGTAATGTCAAATATGGCAACCTTGAACGTAAAGGCGTGTTCGGATTTACCGATGACATCAGCGATCATTACGATTGCGTCGAGGGAATCGTGCAGATGCTGCGTCACCAGAATCCGTCGGAAGTCCTTGAAGGTGTCAAAGCGGCTGTCTCTGACTTAAACGATAATATCCTTCCCGAGGGAGTCTCTATCAGACCTTTCATGGACCGCACACAACTTGTCGATACCACGCTCAACACCGTGTCACACACGCTATTTGAGGGCATGATTCTCGTTGTGGTCGTCCTCATTCTGTATCTCGGGAACTGGCGCGGAGCTCTCCTCGTCGCAGCGACAATCCCTCTTGCACTGCTGATAGCGTTTATTCTGATGAAGATAACCGATATCCCGGCAAATCTGTTGTCGCTCGGAGCCATTGACTTCGGCATCCTTGTCGACGGGGCTATCGTCATGATGGAAACGATACTAAAAAAACGCGAGAGCGATCCCGGGTCGCCCCTTGAGGAAAGTAATGTTATCAAACGAGCCTCAGACGTCGCCCGCCCCATCTTCTTCTCGACACTCATCATTATAACGGCTTATCTTCCACTGTTTGCATTTGAGCACATCGAACGAAAAATGTTTACACCGATGGCTTACACCGTAGGCTACGCTCTGCTCGGCGCCCTCTGTGTCGCACTATTCTTTATCCCCGGCATCGCATACCTCGCTTACCGTCACCCTCAGAAGGTGCACCGTAACCGTTGGCTTGAAAAGATAACGGATATATACACCTCCCAGATTTCCGGACTTATCAGCCGCCCCCGACTTCTTGTCATTCCGCTCTGCATTGTGATTTCAGGCGCGATAATCCTATCGATAACAGTGGGTAAAGACTTCCTGCCGCCACTCGACGAAGGCGCAGTATGGATTCAGGTACAGCTCCCTCCGGGTATCTCGCTTGAACGTTCGACCGAACTCGGCAACGACCTGCGCAAGACACTCAGCTCGTTTGATGAGGTAAGCTATGTGATGACTCAGGTGGGACGTGACGATGAAGGCGCCGAAGCATTCTCACTGTCACATATCGAATGTGGCGTCGGTCTGAAGCCTTATGACAGTTGGAAAAGCGGACGTTCCAAAGCTGAGCTCGTAGAGGCGATGGATGAAGCCCTCAAAGAGATTCCGGGACTTACGGTAGGATTCTCTCAGCCGATTATCGACATGGTGATGGATCAGATTGCCGGGGCTCACAGTGACCTTGCTCTCAAAATCTACGGTGACGATATTGACGAGACCCGTCATCTTGCCGAAGAGATTGAAAGTCTGCTTAAAACTATCCCCGGAGCCGTTGATGTAGCTGTTGATCAGGAACCGCCGCTACCTCAGCTTCAAGTTGTCGTAGACCGCGAGATGATAGCCCGTTATGGACTCAATGTATCGGACGTTACTGACCTTATTGAACTTGCGATAGGAGGAAAAGCCGTTTCGGAAATTTTCATAGGCAGTAAGTCTTATGATGTTATATGCCGTTTCAACGAATGTTACCGCGATACGCCCGAAAAGATTGGATCGCTTCAACTCACGACTCCTACAGGAGCTAAAATTCCGCTGTCACAGGTCGCCTCCATCAAAAAGACAACAGGAGCCAGCACCATCACTCGTGAAATGAACCGACGACACCTGACAGTCAGAGTCAATCTACGCGGTGTCGACCTATCATCATTTCTGGCGACAGCCGACAAGGCAATCGACGAGAACATAGCATTTGACCGCGACTCGATATACCTCAGCTGGGACGGTCAGTTTGAAAACCAGTCCCGCGCATACTCCCGTCTTGGCGTTGTCATTCCGCTTGCACTTGCCGTAATGCTTATTCTGCTTATAATCGCACTCGGTAGTATGAGACAGGCTTTGCTGATATTGTGTGTCATTCCGCTCGCACTATTTGGAGGCATGCTGGCACTCAATATCAGAGGCATGACGCTCAATGTATCATCGGCAGTAGGGTTCATAGCCTTGTTTGGTGTCGCTATACAGAATGGCGTCATAATGCTCTCCCATATTAACAATCTACGCAAACGCTCCGGCGACAAATCACTCCGCGACAATATTATCGAAGGCGCACGACATCGCTTCCGCCCTATCTTAATGACGGCATCGGTTGCAATCCTCGGTCTGTTGCCCGCATCGCTGTCGACCGGTATCGGTTCCGACGTACAGCGCCCGCTTGCTACCGTAATTGTCTATGGTCTCCTGTTTGCTACAATTATCACTCTGTACATACTGCCGGTACTATACTACCGCCTTGAACAATATTATCTTGACAAAAAATGAAACGCCTTGTATTTCTATTCTTTTCGATATTCATATTTATTGCCGACATGTCGGCGATAGAACAACCGGTTGCCGTAACCCTCGACAGGTATCTGACAGCAGTTCTCGACAGTAACATAACTCTTGCTGCCGAACGTCTAAATATTCCTGTCGCCGAAGCAGAACTGCAAGCGGCTAAAGTGTTCAACGATCCCACGCTATCAGTCGAATATGCTAATAATGATGATCATCGCATGCAGATGGGACAGAGCGTCAGCGTGGAGCTCGGCTACACACTGTCGCCGGGAAAACGCGGAGCTCGTGTTGACCTTGCAAGATCAGAGAAGGCTCTCGCCGACGCTTTATTGACCGACTATATACGCTCACTGCGTCTTGAGGCTGCAATGGCTTATTTTGATGCCGTGAAACAGCACAGACTCGCAGAGATAGCCGCTGATACGTGGAAACACCTCTCTGAAATAGCCCGGGGCGACAGTCTGCGGCTTGCAATCGGAGAGATACGTGAAGTCGACGCCATGCAGTCGCGCATCGAGGCTACGATAGCTCTCGGCGAAATGGCTACGGCAAACACGGAATATGAAAACTCCTTGCTTGTCCTGAACGGGTTCTTATCTTCCAACCCTCTTGCCGGCAGAATGATGGAACCCGGCGATGACTTGTCGGTAATGCCGCGCGATTATGACCCGGCGGCACTTGCCGCTACCGCTGTCGAACGCCGTGCCGACCTGGCTGCCGCGATGAAAAACGTCGAGGTCGCTCGAAAAGCACTGACCGTCGAGCGTCGTGAGCGCAATATCGATATAGATCTTGCTTTGGGATATAACTACAACACCGAGGTCCGCAACGAGATTGCACCGGCGCCACGATTCTCCGGAATCACTGTCGGAGTCGCCATTCCGTTAAAATTCTCCAATACCAACCGTGGCACCATAATTGCCGCCGACAACCGTGTCAAGCAAGCAGAATACCAGTATCGTGAAGCAATGCTTGAAGTTCAGAGACAGGTCATTGAAGCCTACAACAATTATGAAACCGCAAAATCGCTGCTCGTCCACTTCGATACAGACGTAATAGAGCAATCGGCAATCATCTTCAACAGCTACTTGAAAGGATACCGGACGGGCGACGTATCACTTGTCGAACTGATGGAGATAATACGTTCATACAACGAAGTGCGCAATATGTATGTCGAGACTCGCTTCAATCATGCCGTCGCGCTACTGAAACTTCAGAATGTAGCTGCAATGAACGATTGAACATATCCGCATGAACCTCGCACAAGTTATTTTTGCTATTTTAATCCATAATGATTAATTTTGTAGTCTGATAACAACGAATATTAACTTTTAGAAAAAAGATTATAACACTATGGGTAAGAAAGCTTTACTGATGATCCTCGACGGCTGGGGCATCGGTAACCACACAAAGAGCGATGCAATCTCGTCGACTCCCACCCCCTACTGGGACTATCTGTTGAAAACATATCCTCACTCTGAGTTACAGGCAAGCGGCGAAAATGTCGGTCTGCCCGACGGTCAGATGGGAAACTCCGAGGTAGGTCACCTGAACATCGGTGCCGGTCGCGTCCTCTATCAGGATCTCGTGAAAATCAATAAGGCTGTCAGAGACGGTTCGATTCTCAGCAACCCCGAGATAAAAAGCGCTTTTGAATATGCCAAAAACAATGATAAAGCTATCCACTTCATGGGGCTTACCTCCAACGGTGGTGTACACTCCTCGCTCGATCACCTCTTCGCTCTCTGCGACATAGCTAAACACTACGGTCTTGAAAAGGTATATATCCACTGCTTCATGGACGGTCGTGACACCGATCCCCGTAGCGGAAAAGGCTTCATCGAGGAATTACAGAACCACTGCAACGAATCGGCTGGCACTATAGCTTCAATCATAGGTCGCTTCTATGCAATGGACCGCGACAAGCGCTGGGAACGTGTGAAAGTAGCTTATGACCTGCTCGTAAAGGGTGAAGGAAAACAAGCTACCGACATGGTTGCCGCCATGCAGGAATCTTATGACGAAGATGTCACCGACGAATTTATCAAGCCCATCAATAATGCTAC
>CAYTWG010000015.1:42483-42801 GCA_964442005.1 uncultured Bacteroides sp.
CCAAGGAACTCACCATCGTACTCACTCAGCACGACATGCCTGAGGAAGGAATGACCACAATCCCCGGTCTCCAGTATTATTGCATGACTCCCTACGACTCGAGTTTTACCGGCGTTCACATCCTCTTTGACAAAGAAAATGTCTCAAACACTCTTGCCGAGTACCTGTCATCTCTAAAAAAACATCAGCTCCACATAGCCGAGACAGAGAAATATGCCCACGTGACATTCTTCTTCAACGGTGGTCGTGAGGCTCCCTTTGAAGGTGAAGACCGCATCCTCGTTCCGTCGCCCAAAGTTGCCACTTATGACCTCAAGC